>JASHTH010000374.1 GCA_030040655.1 Acidobacteriaceae bacterium
CTTTATATTGGATAACTGGTTCTCAGGCAATGACCGCGCAGGATTTGCGGCGCGTCATGAGAACGCTTCGGTCACCTTCACCGGCAATCGCATCGAGTGGAATCGCGAGGAGAACATGCTGGTGACGGGCGGCGACGGCTACCAGGTCACCGGCAACTTCTTCGACCGCGCAGGAACCTGCGGGATCGCACTCCGAAGAGGCCGCGTGCCGTGCACGCAATTCACCATCACGGGGAACTTTTTCAAGCGCAGCGGCAAACTGGCAGACCCGGAAAGCCACGACTCCGCCCAGATTCTGCTGGATGGATCCCAAGGCGTAACCTGCGTTGGAAACAGCCTTCAGGCGGGGCGCGACGACGGCGGCGGCGGCACGTTGAGCCCTTCTTACGGCATCGTTTACCAGGGGCTCCAGAACTGTGTAATCCGCAACAACGTTCTGCAGGATGGCTGCCTGCGGCAATTGATGCTGGACCTGGGCGGACACGGAGAAGGTGTCATCGTCGGCGACAACCCAGGCCGGATTTTTGCGGTGAAGCGTTAAGACGACCAAGCCTACGAATTAGCCCGGATTCTCCGCGGAAGCGTATCTCTCGCAATTTTCGGCACAGATTCTGAAGATCTCACGCTGGATGCTTCAGGAAGCAAACTGCGTCCCGAGCCAGATCGAAAGCTCTTCCGGACTTATAGAGCGGTCCGCACTCCATCCCAGGCTCTTCCCCGCGGGAAGAATCAGATAGCCGGAATCCAGATGCTCCGAGACACAAAGGCACATGGTTTGTTCCTGCTCCGGATACCGGCCAGCAGCCAGCCAGATATAGCGGGCGAGAATGACTGCGTCAATCGCGCTGTTCTCCGGATCGTCCATGTCGGCGAGCGAGCTGATTTTCTGCTGATTCTCGAAGACGGCGATGCTGGTGAAGGGCTTGGGCTTGCTTCGCATGCCAAAGCGAGCGACGATCGTCCGTGGACGCGCCCGGCGAAGCGCCTCGCAGACAGCCCACTCCACGAAGGCATTGGAGAAGATGAGAGCGCCATTTCCGCTGAGGAAAAGGTCGATGACAAACTTCCGCAGCCGTGGCTGGCCGGCGATTTCCGCAGGCCAGAGACCCCAGCCGTCCCAGGACTCGAGCCGGAGCGAGTTGACGATTTCATCCGTGACGCGAATGCTCTTGGGAGCCTTGTTGAGTTCGGCAAGAAATCGATCGCGGAAGGGCTTTAGAGCCGGATATCCCAAAGAAGAAACGGCACTCGACGCGGCGGGGGAAAGCAAGCTGCCGAGCTTTGCCTCAGCGTCGATGAGCCAGAGATCGGAACTGTCGACATTGCCTTGCTGCGCGGCCATTGCCGCGATTCCCGAGAGGCTCGGCTGACCCTGCAACACCAGTTCGCAGAGTCTTTCCGAATGACCCGAAATTTTGATCTCGTGCCCGCGAGAATCCCATTGTCTCCAGATCGATTGCGGATCGACAGGCAGGCTGCGGGGAAGAACGATGAGAATCAAGCGTGTGCGTTCGGCGTGAGATGACGTCGAATCGCGTGACGCGGCGTTGATCGTCTCGAAGACCCTTTGCACCTCCCGGCGCCACTCGCCATAGTATTCGGACCGTGCGAGCTGAGATGCATTCTCGATCGTGTCGTTGGCTTCGGAGAAATTCCAGTTTTTCACTCCCATCTTCTTTTCGAGCGTCCACAACGGCTCAGTGAGCGCTGCCAGACCGGCCGGGCTCATCGTCTCGACGCCTTGCATGAAGTTGGCCACCTGGGCCTGCTCGAACGGGAACAGAGTGCTCCACTGACTCAATTGCTGATTCAGTGCGGGCCGCATTGTGAGGGGCAATCGCTCGACCAGGCGGCGATACGCACCCGCGCCGGGTGGCTGTTTCTGCGCTGTTGCGGGCCATTCACTCATCGCGGATCCAAGTTAGACAAAAAGCCCGGGCAATGCTTTTCCCGGAAGATCGAGTCCCCTTATCCCGAAGATGCCGGCAATAGTTGGACATAAGTCGACGTGCTGGACGGGACGCTCGATGACGTCGGCAGACCGCGCCGCTTCTCCCAGGCACATCATCCAGGTCAGGCTGGTTGAATCGTCATTCGACCGGTGATTGAAAAAGCCATTGGTGTTCGAACCGTCGAAATCGCGGCCGAATTCGGGAAGAACGAAGATGGTTGTCCTTCCGCTGTAGGCGGGAAGCTCCTGCACAAGGTTCCAGAGCTCATAAACAAGGCGGTCCATGGTGCGGATCCCGGCAAGGTGCATGGAGTATGACCCGAAGTGCGCCACCTCCACATCCGAGAAAGTGATTGCCAGCAGCGAAGGTGAGAATCGCCGCATGACCTCTTCGCTGATAAGGAAGGTGAATTCGTCGCCGGTAACGGGCGCATTCGTGCGCACCAAATCCTCGATCGCCTGGTGCATGGAACCCTGCATGCGGAGGTCGAGGTAGGATTCATCTCCCGACACGGACCAGCCAAGGCCCTCGTAGTTGTCGGAGTTTTGCAGAATGGCCTCGAGCTCACGCTGCATCGCGGCCCGGTCGGCACTGTGCTCGGGGTGTCCTTGTGACGCCGCTTGAATTACAGCGTTGATGAGCAACTGCTTGGGAAACACCACGTTGGCGCCGTAGCGGGGTCCGAAATCATGGATCGAACTGGCGCCAATGCGGCTCGTGAGGGCTTTGTTGCTCGAAATAAGCCAGGTATGGTCCTGGGATAACTCCATGTGCTTGCGCAGATACTCGAAGAGGGTCGGGTCGGCCGGCGGCGTCTCGCCCCAGTCGTCCAGCCGCTGCCAATTCCCCGTAAGGATGCTGGAAATCGTGTTGTAGTGCGATGTCACGCCCGCATTGCGGAGGAACGGATAAAAGACGCTCCTGGGCAGCAGGTCTTGGAAGAGGTGGGGAATGTTTTTGAGGCCGGTATTGAGAAATGTCTCTTCTCGGCGTATTCCGCCGCAAGCCACAATGATGACCTTGCGATCGTCCCTCGCCGCGGCTTTGACGGTTGGTCTGCAAAAAGCAAACCTGCCGGAATTGGCCAACCCATTCACCAGAAGAATTGCGGCCGTTTTCAGCAGATTCCTTCGAGAAGCGTCCATCGCGCACCACAGGTTCGCGGAAAACCGCGATCCTCGCACAAAAACTCGAGTGGTTCCACAATAACTGCACCCAATCTCAGCCCTTGCAGAAGGTGGCTCTTTCTTGAGGAAAGAGCCACTGGGCATTCGCGGCTTCGAGGCATGGCAACCGTGGAACCGCTATAGAATCCGCGCGCTTCGAGATGTTATCCCACAAAGAAGGCCTGAAACAAGTTCTCCCGCAGACGCCTTGAAGTCTGCGGGAGACTCGCCTTCCATACTGTGGGCGCGCCTTCTCGCCCACAGCGTGTTTGTCATCCTAAAAGACGTACTTTCCGGATATCTGGAAGAATCGTGCATCCGGCGTGTAATTCTGGAATTGCTGAGCGGCAACAATCACACGTCCGGTATTGTTCAAACTGGTGTCGGCTGGAAAGTTCCAGGAGGGATGATTGAACAGGTTGAAAGCATCCGCGCGGAACTCCAGGTACTGCTCGCGCCACACTCTGAAGTTTTTGAACCCGGACATATTGACTCGTTCAAAACCAGGTCCATAAATCTGGTTTGATTTCGCGCCGAAGTATGCAATCGCGCTTTCCACATTGGTCAGGAATGCGCCGGTGCCCGATGTCGGGATGTTGGTTCCCGGCGCCGGATCTTTAAATGCGCAAGGGTTGTACCAGTTCGTTCTGTTTTTCACTGTGGCTGGGCATGCAGTCGTATCGACGTTCCCGGCCGGCGGAGTCCCTCCAGCCTTAAACGGATCGCTGACGGGGATTGCATTGTACTGGTCGGCGCCGTTGGCCGCGAGCGAGCCGAAGTTATTGCCCAGTCCCACCGTAAAGGGGTTGCCCGTTTGCGCTTGCCAGGTCAAGCTGGCCGACCAGCCGCCCACGAGATAATCCAAGACTCCGCTGCTTCTCAGGTATTTCCTTCCTGCGCCGAAGGGCAAATCGTACTTACCGTTCACCGTGAGGCGGTGACGAATGTCGTAATTGGCATTCGTCAACTCATAACTGAGCGGAATGAGGATCGAGTTTCGATAGCCGGGACCCCCGCCTATGCCGGGATTGGAAGCATTGTCCTCGGCATGCGACCAGGTATACGTGGCAAGGTAGCTCAGCCCGCCGGCATAGCGCTTCTCGAGATTTGCCTGCAGCCCGTTATACAGGCTTTCGCCGATGTATTGCTGCGCCGCATCGTTGTAGTACAAATCGGGAAATGCACTCGTGCCCAGGTTTCCGTTGGGGTTGGCATTACTGGTCACGGCAATCGGGCTGAGGGGATTGGTGCCGGCATACGTGTGCTTCCCTTCGTTTCCCACGTAGCCTAAGGATGCAACCATGTTTTTGGACAATTCACGCTGAATCGTCAAGTTGTAGCTTTCCGTATACGGGGTCTTGGGGTTCAAATCGGACGAAGCGAGCCCAACTTGGCTCGCATAGGCGCCAAGCCCGCCGTGAGACAGATAATTTCCCATTCCCGTCTCCATGGTTGCGGTGTAGGGAAGGTTCGATCCGTTTGCCGTATCCGTCGTGCCCGTGGAGGGACAGGTGCTCTTGGGGTTGGAATAGCCACCCTGTATGGACGGATAGCAGTAACCGGCGCCAAGGTAGGCGTTATACAGAACTGCGTTCCATGCGAACGGGTAGTTTTGCTCCAACTCTGCGCCTCCAGGCGATTCGAGTGGTCCGTAGAAAATGCCGTAACCGGCGCGGACCACCGTTTTTGGGCCGAGCAGATAGGAAAGCCCGATGCGCGGAGCGAAGTTCTTCTTCTGGACGGTGACCAGGGAATTCGGGTTGTCGGTGGTGTAATCGATTGTGACGTTCTGCGACGCCATCTGATTCAGAAAACTCTGGGCAAGAAGGCCCTGGCTTTGAAGCTTAGAGGGCAAGACATATTCAGCCGTACCGGTAGCTGATTGCCCATTTGCGCCCGTGCCCGGCGCTACCAGTTTTTGCGATGTGATGACAAAGTTGGCCACATAGCCGGGCTTGCTGCTTTCCGGCTGAGCATAGTCGTATCTCAAGCCGAGGTTCATGGTCAGCCTGGAGTTGAACTTCCAGTCATCCTGAGCATACGCGGAACGATACCAGCGATAGTAGCTTGTGTCCCAGCCCGGAGAGAGCTTGACGTTACCCATGTTATTCGTAAATGCATCCGCCATGCCGATTCCGGTGTTCGATGTATTGGTACCGCTGGAATTGAATTGTTCGGTGAATTCACCGAAGTAGCCGTAGCTGCCGCGCGGATACTCGGCCTGGGAAAAGGACGTGCGAATGCTCTCGAGTTGCACGCCAAACTTGAGGGAATGCCTTCCCCGGACCTTGGTCAGGTTATCGAGAATCTGGTAAACGTTCTGGTGCTCAATGGACGGAACGTCATGGCGCGCACCGGCAGAGCTGATGCCAAGGTTGCCCCTGTTGGTTACGATCCAGGGAAGACCGCCATTCGGCGCGGGATAACCGGCGAAGGGCACGCCTCCCAACCCCGGAACAAGCTGGTCGGCCGGAACATTGGCGTTTTCCTGATAGAAGCCGAATCTTCCGTAGTTAAATCCAAAGCGAAATTCATTGACCAGAGAGGGATTGAAGACGTGGGTTTCGCTGGCCATGAAGTTCTGCGCCAGATTTACGTTGGTGGAACCGTGAAAACCGCCGGGCGCCTCGTTCCCGCCATCGAGAATCGGTCCCAGCGGAGGCGCGAAGGCCACTTGCTCATGCGTGTAGCTATACCGCGCGTAGGTCTGGTCCCTGGTGTTGATATTGAAGTCCAGGCGTTGATCCCACTGCCACGTATCATCTTGGACAGGCAGGTTCACATTGTAGTTGTTATACAACAACCCGCTGCCCGGAGTGCTGTAGTTGGAGCCCGTCCAGCCACCGGCATTCGGTTTGGGGTAAAGGCTGAAAAGGTACTGAGCGACCTTATCCATGTCTCCGCCGGCGCTGGGATCGCCCGGCGTAAGAACGTTGGTGGTGACATGGCCGATCCCCGAACCTACGGTCGCGGAATTCCAGGCGCATAACTGGGGAGTGTTACTGGCCTGACAGAGGGACGGGTTGTTAGCCGCGGGATTTCGAAATGCGCCGCCACCCTGGGTCAAGGGAATCTGACCGCCGGTATTGGGCGCGAAGATCCCGAGGGGGGCGCCGCCTGGAGTCAAGGCCGCGTTGAAGGCTTCGGAAAAGTCCCCATTGCGCATGCTGGCCGTAGGTACGCTCATGCCCGGGTTGGGCTCGGCGAAGGCGATGCGGTTAGCCTCCGCATCTCCGAAATAGAAGATCTTGTTTTTCCAGATCGGCCCGCCCAGCGTGGCGCCGAATTGATTCTCATGATAGGTGGGAACCGAAGTCGAGTCCCAGTCCTGGCTATCGAGCGAGGTATTGCGGACATATTCCCACAGATCCCCGTGGACCTGGTTGGTGCCCGACTTGATATTTGCGCTCAGCACCGCCCCGGCTGAGTGCCCAAACTCGGCATTGTAGTTGGAAGTGTCGATCTTGAATTCAGCCAGCGCGTCCGGTGGAGGCCTGACGTTGTAGCTGGCGCCGTTCTGAAAGTCGTCGACGTTCACATTGTTGTCGACACCGTCGAGGATGAAGTTGTTCTGGGTGGTGCGCTGGCCGTTGGCCGAAAAATCTCCCGTTCCGCCGCCACGGGCGGTGCCATTGGCCAAAGATGGAGCGACGCCGGCCGCCAGTTGCGCAACATAGATCCAGTTGCGTCCGTTGAGCGGTGTGTCGTTGATGGTCTCGGTGCTCATGACCTGGCCCACCGATGCCGTCTCCGACTGCAGCATGGGGGGCGCAGTGGACACCGTCACGGTCTCCTGGACCGCGCCAGGCCTCAACGTGATATCGATGTCCAGACGGTCCTGGATATTGACGGTGATGTTTTCCTGGGTCGTCGTCTCAAACCCGGGCACCGTCACGCTCAACTTGTAATGGCCGATCTTGATCGGGGAAAACGAGTAGATCCCCACCGCGTTGGATCTGCCATGCAAGATGAAATCCGTGTCGAGATTGGTGAGCGTCACCTCGGCGCCGGGGATCACTGCCCCTTGGGTATCGCTGACAACACCGTTGATGGCTCCCTGGTCCACCTGGGACAATGCCCCGCGTCCCGAGAAAACGCAGCAAAAACCAAACACGAACAAGAGAGCGCAAATGGTGCGCCTTTTCGCCTGCCTTAATTGAACATCGCCCATTTTCTCAGTCCTCATCTGCGGGCTGTCACCGCATGCTTCGGCTTCGACGGGAGAACTCTGCCAACCTTCTCTTTCAAAGATGATCTGGAACAATATCATACGAAGCAGAAGAAAAGCAATAGTAAATAAACAAAACAAAGAAAAATACATAAACCGATGGGAAATAAGGGG
>JASHTH010000375.1 GCA_030040655.1 Acidobacteriaceae bacterium
GTTCATTTCGGGAAGAGCCGTCCTCTTTGCCCATTCCCGGAATGGAATCCAATCTTTCTGGTTTCCAATCCTTGAGTTCTCCTAGACAACCGGAGAAGGTAGGAGCATGCCGGTGGTTAGCAACTCTTAAGCCGGCAGGATCAAAAAACCAGGCCAGCGTTCGATACTGCGGTTCCGCAAAGGATGGATTGCGGAGCCTTCGAAGCGAAATGGCTCTTTTCTTAAAAAAGAGCCACCCTTCCGGGGCGCCCGAAACCGGGCGCGGAGACGGTGGAACCGCTCCAGAAACGCGGCCAGCGAAAGAGGGCCCGATGCGGTTATTGGTTGCCGAGGACGACAAAGCGCTGGGACAATTTCTTACCCGAGGCCTGGAGATCGACGGGCATCGCGTGCGCCAGGTCGACGATGGAGCGGCGGCGGTCGAGGCGTTTCGCCAGGAGCTCCCCGATCTCACCATTCTTGAGTTGAATCTGCCTGTCAAAGACGGCGAGCAGGTTCTTGCCGAGTTGCGCGCGATCGACGCCGACCTGCCGGTGCTGGTGCTTACCGGCCGGCAGGAGGTGGAGACGCGTATCCGCTGCCTCGATCTGGGCGCCGACGACCTGATGGTGAAGCCCTTCAGCCTGCACGAGATGCGGGCGCGCTGCCGGGCGTTGCTGCGGCGCAAGCGCGAGGCCCGGCTGCAGCTCCGCGCCGGCGATCTCGAGATCGACCGGCTGAATCACACGGCGCGCCGCAGCGGCCGTTCGATCCTGCTGACCAACAAAGAGTTCGCGCTCCTTGAGCACCTGATGCTCAATCGCGGCCAGTGCATCTCGCGCGTGGACCTGCTGGACGCGGTGTGGAACATGGAGCCGGCGCAGACCACCAATATCGTCGATGTCTATGTCAACTATCTGCGCCGCAAGCTCCATGACCCTCCCCCGGGAATTCTCATCCGCACGGTGCGCGGGCAGGGCTATGTCGTCCCGTCGGACGCCGAACTGGCCCAGCCGGCGACCCCCGTTCTGGCGGTCCTCCCCTCGAAAGCGGCCGGCTCGGTCGCCGAAATGCAGTAAATCGATCCCGAACGCCGCGAAATCTAGGAGAATCCTCATGCAGCCTCATCCGGTTCCAGCCCTCCCCGCTCCTGCTCGCGGCAAGCCGCGCACCGCCCTGGTGGCCAGCGCCGACCGCAGCTTCCGCCAGCGTCTGGCGGAGATCCTCATCGGCTTGCGCTGGCAGGTGCGCGAAAGTGAAGGCGGCGCTCAGGCGTGGAGCGAGGCCGAGTCGGCGACGCCCGAGGCGGTCATCGTCGACTCCTGGCTACCCGACCTCGACCTCCAGGAGTTTCTCGCCGATTTTCGCCAGCGCTTTCCCGAGGTCGATCTGGTGACCGCCGGCGGCTCCACCGCCGCCGAGAGCCCGCGCGGACCCTATCGCCAGGAACTGCTCTATGCCCTGCGCCGGTCGCAGGACACCGATACCGCCGCGTGGAAGATGGCGCCGCCCATCGGTTCGCGGGAGAAGAGCGGCATTCGGCCGGCCCCGGCGCCGCTGTCGTGCCCCGCGCCGCCTGCGTCCGTTCCCCTTCCCGGCCCGGCAACCTCCTCGGAACACAAAACCTGGATCCTCGATCCCGGCGAATCGGATTCGCACACCAAATTCCCGGCAGTCGCCGCCAGTGGCCGGCGCGATCCGGCCTCTTCCGAGCGGCTGCCCGAGCTGGTCGGCAACGCGCCCTGCATGCTCGAGGTCAGCCGCCGTATCCGGCTGGTGGCGCCGCGCTCGACTCCGGTGCTGATCGAAGGTCCGACCGGTTCGGGCAAGGAGATCGTCGCCGAGGCTCTGCACCGGCTGTCTTCGCGATCGAGAAAAACATTTGTTGCCATCAATTGCGCTGCCATTCCTGAACCGCTGCTTGAAGCCGAGCTCTTCGGCCATACGCGCGGCGCTTTTACGGGCGCCGTGCAGGGGCGCACCGGGCGGATCGAGTCGGCCGACGGCGGAACGCTCTTTCTCGATGAGATCGGCGAGATGCCGCTGGCGCTGCAATCGAAGCTGCTGCGCTTTGTCGAGAGCGGAGAGCTGCAACGCGTGGGCGACAACGAGACGGTCAAGGTGGACGTGCGCATTATCGCGGCGACGCACCGGCCGCTGGCCCAGCACGCCCAGGAAGGCGGCTTCCGCGCCGACCTCTATTACCGGCTGGCGGTGTTTTTGATCCACACGCCGCCGCTGGCCGATCACGCCGAGGATCTGCCGCTGCTGGTCGAGCACTTTCTCGAACAAATGGGGCGTGAGGCGCCGATCAAACGGATCGCCCGCGATGCGCTGGCCAAGCTCTCGGCGCATGCGTGGCCGGGAAACGTGCGCGAGCTCGAGCATGTGCTGGAGCGGGCGGCGATTCTGGCCGGGGAGGAGACGACCATTACCGCGCAAGAGATCGACTTCGGCGCCGCGGTGAATTGAGCCGGCAACGGAGGATCGTTGGGGGGGGCTTGCAGCAGGGTCGAAGACGCTTCCCACCCTTTCGCCCATCCGCCGCGGCGGATGGCCAAAAACGATGGGCCAACCCCCGGAAAGAGAGGTGACGGAAATGCAGATTGCCACGCGTTTGAGCGAGCAGATTGCCCGCTATCTGGATCTTGCCACCGCAGAGACCAAGCTGACGGCGGCCAATATGGCCAATCTCGATACGCCGGGCTACCGCGCCGTGGGCATGGACTTCGAGGCGGAGATGCGCGAGGCGATTCGCGACCTGGACCAGGGTAAAGCGCCGCGCCCGCCGCACATCAAGCGCGTCGATGGCCTCATCGCGCGCCCCGACGGCAACGACGTTTCGATGGATCGCGAGAGCCTCAATTTGGCCGAGGCGCAGCTCAAATTCAAGACCGGCGTGGCGTTGCTGCGCCAGGAATACCAGACCGTGCTGGACGCCATCCACGCCGCCGACAAGTGAGCGACTACGGCGTTTTAGGAGATTGTGTGAGGTTTCTGGCGTGAAACATGGTCGTCGCTCCCTGCGGGCCGCGCCGGCTTAACGTCCCGGCTTCGCCTCGCCGCATTTGCCAAAACGCGATCACCGCCGCTCGCCGGCAGGAAGGAGGAAGCCAGATGAACCTTTTCGGAATGATGGAGACCTCGGGCAGCGCCATGGAGGCCGAGCGCATGCGCGCCGAAGTGGTGGCGGCCAACATGGCCAACGCGGAGACGACGCGCACGGCTCAAGGTGGGCCGTACCACCGCCAGCATGTGGTCTTTGCCGCCGGGCGCGGCGAACCGAACGGCGGATTCCTCGACTTGCTGGCCGCGGCGAATGAAGATGCCGCCTCCGATGGGGCTCCGGGGTTGCTTCCGTCGCGCAATCTGCCCGCCGCGGGCGCGGTCGCCGATGGCGTGCACATCGCGCAGGTGGTGGAGGATCCGTCGCCTCCGCTCAAGCGCTACGACCCTGGCCATCCCGATGCTGCACCGGACGGGTACGTCTCCTATCCCGACATTAACCCGCTCACAGAGATGGTGGACCTGATGGGGGCGACTCGTGCTTATGGCCTGAACGGCTCGGCCGTGCAGGCCGAGAAGGGAATGATCGCCTCGGCGCTGGAAATTGCCAAGACGTCGTAGACGAAGGGACTAGGGGACTAAGGGACTAGGGATTAGGGATTAGGGAACAGGGATTATGAGGATGCTGAAAAACTCGGCTTACTGTCGGTTTGAAAGGGCACGGCTTTAGCCGTGCCGCAAAAGGCCACAAAATCCGCGGGCTTTAGCCCCTGAGGGAAGTTTTTGCTGCCGACTCGGACCATTATGCAACCAGTTCCAGGGACTGAGGAGATTGGGTGTGATTGAGGCTTTGCATGCGATCGCGACGGCTGCATCGGCGAGCGGATCGGGCAGCGCGGCGGCTGCAGCCGGCGCGGGCGCGTCGGCG
>JASHTH010000376.1 GCA_030040655.1 Acidobacteriaceae bacterium
GCAGGCGTCCCAGCCGAACCTGAGCCTTTCCAGTTGACGCCCCGCCTGCCAACGCCGGTTCCCGGCAGGCTGGCGTTCGACTCGGACTCATCCTCAGCTGCGGCCATCGATGCCATGCAATGGGAAAAGGCAGCCTCATCGCTCCTTGCGCCTTCTCAGCCGCCGTCCAATGGGAATTGCACTCCAAGTAACGCCGAATCAAACGCTTATATTGCAAGTCCAGCGACGGCGGCGGCGCAGATCGAAGCCGAGCAGTCGGCCGCGACCCTGAACCGTCTCGGCTCTCTACGGCCGCTCGGGCAGTTGCGGGATTCGTTCATTCTCGCCTCCGGTGACGACGGACTGTGGATTATCGACCAGCACGTCGCCCACGAACGCATTCTCTTTGAAAAGATCCTGCGCGAGCGCCAAGTGGAGCAAGTACAACGCCAGCGGCTTCTTATGCCGCTTCTCGTCGAATTGAAGCCGGCCCAGATGGTGGTCTTCGCGCGCATCGCCGAAGAACTTGAACGAAGCGGGTTTGAAGTCGAGCCGTTCGGGCCACAAACCCTCGCCGTCAAATGCGGTCCCGTCGGACTCGAGGGCGCTGCGCTGGAGCGTACGCTGGCTGAAGTCATTGACCAAGCTGCTGCCGATTCGGATGAAGCACCGCGAAATGAAAGGCTTATCGAAATGCGCCGGCGCATCGCCGCTTCCATCGCGTGCCACTCGGCCATCAAAGTCAACACCGCACTTGACCCGGCACGTATGGAATGGCTATTGTTGGAACTTGCGAAAACGAGCCACCCAACCAGTTGCCCGCATGGACGTCCAATCGCATTGCTGTATTCTTGGAAAGAGATCCAGCGGGCCTTCCAACGGATTTAGAATGTTCATGGAAGGTGGCGACCCTCCCTCTCAGGGGTGAGGGCTGCCCGGCGCAACGGAATCCCCCCGATCATCCGGCGCGCCAGCCTGGAAGCGAGGTTTTTCTTTGACATCGGAACAATTGGAAGTATCGCGCGCTGAAAGGATGCGCCAGGACGGACACGGGGCACTGACGCTGGAAGATGCCCGAACCTGGTTGGAAGAGACCGGACTTTGCCTTTTTCTTCCGCGCCGGCAGTTTTCCTCGTCCATCGCGCCTTCGTTTGTCGAGGCCGTAGCCGGCCGCCAGACCGCTACGCCCGATCCTCGCCACCTGACTACCGCGGAGGAGCTTCTCGTCCGCCTGGAAGCCGATAACATCGCGGTGCGGCTCAATCTGATGGGCCAGCCCGGCGATCAGCCCGACTTCATCGTCGCCGCCTGGGTGCTGCCCTACGTCTACGCGCTCCGCGGCGACCGCGACTGGCGCCGCAGCCCGCAGTTGACCGGTTCCCGGGCCGTTTCTCCGCTCGCCATCCAAGCCTATAAGCAGTTGGAACTGGGCGACGCCACGCTGGCCGATCTGAAACATGCGCTGGGCCGCGAAGTGACCGAGGCGGCCGTGCTGCGCGCCATCACCGAGCTTTGGCAACAGCTTCGCATCATTCCGGTCATTTCGGCTCCCGGCAAGCCCGCCAAATGGCAGCTGCTTCGCCATCGCTTTCAGAAGGCGATCGCCGAAGGCGCTTCTACTTCGCAAGTGACCGCGATCTCGGTGCTTGCCTCCATCTACCTGCAGGCGGTGATCGCTGCCAGCATGGAAGAAGTTGAGTTGTTCCTCGCTCCACTGACCGCCCGCAGCAAGATCCGCGAGGTTCTTCGCGGGCTGGTCGCCACACGCCAGGTCCACACCATTTCTCTGGGTCATGCCCCGCACTTCTATGTCGCCGGAACGCTGCCGGAGTTCGCGGCGCCGGCAACGTCATATACTAGTGCGGCGTTGCCGGCGTATTTCGCCCATACCCGGAGCTGGGAAGACGAATCGCCCGAGCCGGCGCCGGTTCGCTCCGCGCCGCCGATGCCTCCCGTTTCGACACCGGCTCCGTTGGTGAACGAAACGCGAAGCGGCGCATCCCCCGAAACTGACCTCGCGCATGCGCCCGCTCATCGAAATGGGGTGTCGAAGCCCGCGGGCGCCAGGCCCCACTTTGCGCGTTCTGCGAATCGCTCCCGCGATCGTAAGCCCTCCTCGGTTGCCAGGCGGCAGGCGCACCGCAACGGCAATTCGCGTCCGGCCGGGGTTCACGCACCGAAAAGAGGTTCACGGCCGGCTCCCGGCATTCGGTGGGGTTCGAATCCCTCGCGCAGCTCCAATGGCAAACATGCCGGCGGCCACGGCAACGGCGTTCATTCCAATGGCAACGGCGGTCGCGCTGCCAATGGAGCGTCGGCAGGAAGAAAAGCAAAGCCCTCCCCTCCGTCGTGGGGACACCGGAAGGGCCATGCCAATGGCGCCAAGCCGGTAAGCCGGCATGCGCGCAATGGCGTCGTCATGCGCAAGGCAGCAGGATCGCGAGCCGATTCTCGCGCGAATCGCGGGAAGAAAGCGAAACCGGCTCTTACCGCCAGCGCCAAAGCCGGGAACAGCAAGCGCTTTGGCTTCACTGCCCGTCCCGGTCATCGCGATGCGAAGCTGGGCGGCAGGCAAAGCGGCAAGAAGCGGAGATGAGCGCGGAAAGAGACTGTTCGCACCCGGCTGAACCTGCCAAAAAGATCATCGTCGCCATCGACGGCCCATCCGGCGCGGGCAAGAGCACGATCGCACGGCACCTTGCTCAACGATTCGGGCTGCTCAACCTCGAAACCGGAGCCATGTACCGCGCCTTTGCGTTGAAGGCGTTGCGCGCGGGCTTGTCGCTGGATGTGAGCTCCGGGCTGGAGTCGCTCGCGGCTCGAACGACGATTCGTCTGGAGCCCGGCGAAGAGCACAATCGCGTCCTGCTCGATGGCGAAGACGTGACGGCCCTGCTTCGCAATCAAACGGTCACCGACGCCGCGTCGCGAGTCAGCGTCTTTCCCGCAATTCGCGCTTGGATGGTCGGCCTGCAGCAGGAGATGGGCGCGGCAGGCGGCGTCGTCATGGAGGGCCGCGACATCGGTACCGTCGTTTTTCCTCATGCCGAAGTCAAAATCTTTCTCGATGCGGCTCCCGAGGTTCGCGGCCTGCGCCGCTACGAGCAGCTCCGCGCAAAACCCGAGGTGCAGCCGGCCGAAGTCATTCGCGAGATGCGCGCGCGCGACGAGCGCGATCGCAACCGGCCCGATTCGCCGCTACGGCCCGCGCTGGACGCGGTCCGTGTCGACTCGACCAACATGACGCTGGAAGAAGCAGTGAAGGCCGCCGAAGAAATCGTCGCGGGCAAACTGAGGGCGCGAGCACAATGCTGAGAGCTGAAAGCTGCGAGCCATCAGCCATCGGCTGTCAGCTCTCAGGTTTCTTTTCCCGTTTCACATTTCGTCGATACTCGCCGCTTTTTCCGCCGGTCTTTTCTTCGAGCTGGATGCTGCGAATGACAATCCCCTTATCCAGCGCCTTGGTCATGTCGTAGACCGTCAGCGCCGCCACTGCTGCCGCGGTGAGCGCTTCCATTTCCACCCCTGTTGGCCCTACCGTGGCTGCAGTTGCGGTAATGCGCACTCCCTTCTCGGCAATCTCGGCCTTCACGTCCACGTGCGTCAGCGCAAGCGGATGACACATGGGAATCAGCTCGGAGGTGCGCTTGGCCGCCTGAATGCCCGCGACCCGCGCCACTTCGAGAGGGTTACCTTTCGGATTGGAAGGCAGCGCAGCTATCACCGCCGAGGAAAGCTCGACAAACGCCGAGGCAGTTGCCGTACGGCGCGTGGCCTGCTTGGCGCTGACGTCGACCATCCTCGCGCGTCCGGACGAATCGTAGTGCGAAAGATCGGGCATTGAATCCTCAAAGCAGCAGAATGCGGACCACTTCGTCCGCATGAAGCTTCTGGACGCCTTCCGGAACAACGAGAAAGCAGTTGGAACGGGAGAACGCGGCGAGATCGCCCGAGCCTTGCGTGGGAATGGCGGCAACCTTCGGCAGCTCGCCGGCCGCGTTGCCGAAGGTGCAGTGCGCCGGAATGAACCGTGTGAGATCCGGCTTGCCTTTGCAGTCCTTGGCCAGGTGCGCGAGACCAAATCGCGGCCCCGGTTCCGTGGCTCCTGCCAACGCAGCCAAAACCGGCGCCACAAAAAGAAGAAATGTCGCCGCCGAGGAGATGGGATTGCCGGGCAGCCCGAAGAACGGCTGAATGCGCCGCCTTCCGCTGGCTGAATCGTCTTCGCCCGCGCTGCGCGACAGCTCGCCGAAGACAACCGGCTTGCCCGGCTGAATGCGCGCGCCGGTAAAGTGGAACGTCGCGCCGGCGCGGGAGAGCGCTTCTTCCACGAGATCGAACTTTCCCGCTGAGACGCCGCCGGAGATGACGAGAAGATCGGTATTCGCCGCACGGCCGATCGCCGTATCGAGCGCTTCGGCTTCGTCCGCGGCTTTAGGCAGAATGACCGGCTTGCCGCCGGCCGCGGCGACCAAAGCCGCCAGCATCGGGGCGTTGGAGTTGCGAATCTGGGCCGGACCGGGAGCGGCCTCGACGGGCACCAACTCGTCTCCCGTCGCCAGAATCGCAACCCTGGGCCGGCCAAAGACCGGCACAGTCGCATAGCCGCAGGCCGCAGCCAGCGCGATCTGTTGCGGCCTGAGGCGGGTTCCCGGAGCAAGCACCTCGGCGCCTCGCCGCGCTTCGGCGCCGCGGGGCACGATATTCTCTCCCGCTTCGAGGCTGCGCGATTTCGCCAGTCGAACTTCGCCGCCGGCCACTTCGACGTGTTCCAGCATCGCCACAGCGTCGGCGCCGTCGGGAACCGGCGCGCCGGTCATGATCTCCCAGGCCGCGCCTGTCGCTAGCGGCCTCTTGGGAGCTTCGCCGGCGCGGATGGTCCCAACGATGCGCAGGTTCTCATGCGCCGTCGCTTCCAAAGCGCGGCAGGCGTAGCCGTCGCGCGTGGAGCGGGCAAAGGGTGGAAGATCGCGGTCGGCATGCAAAGCCTTGGCGAGAATGCGGCCCGACGCGAGGCCCAGTTGCAGCTCCTCGATCGCGCGCTGCTGGAGAGCGAATTGGCGCGCCTTCGCCGACACGATTCCAGCCACTTCGTCGTAGCTCTTGAGAGCCCAACTCATGCACTGAAATTGTAAAAGGGTCCGGCGTTCGGCAAGCCGGCGCGATTCTGGCCGATAAAAAAGGGCGCTCCCGTCAACCAAGAACACCCTTTTTCGGCAAATGGCAACTTCAGTCTTCAGCTCTTCTTGCCGGCCTTGTAACTGGAGCCGACCGTGGTTCCGGCTTGCTGCAGAATCCCTTTGGCATCGGCGGAGTAGGGACCGTTGGGGGCCAGCTCCAAGTACTTCTGGTAGGCTTCGGCGCAACCCGGCGGCAGAACGATCTTCTGCGTCTTGGGATCGACGGTGGCTTTCTGCACCAATCCCTGCCCGATGATGTAGTAAAGAACGGCCTGGTTGGGATCGGACTTCAGCGCCTCTTGAGCCGCCGCGACCTGGGCGTCGGCGTTGTTGGTCTGGAAAAAGATCACGGCCTCGTTGCGCAGGTAGAAGCTGGCTTGTGTGGGATTGACCTTGGCCGCCTCGTCGAAGGCTGAATTGGCCTCGGGCACTTTGCCGGCGCGCGCGTACACTTCGCCGAGGCCGGCGTTCGCCATGCCTTGAATCGCGATATTGGGCTTGGCCTGGGTGGCCTGCATGGCCAGCGCCTTTTTGAAGGAGTCTTCGGCTTCGTCATATTTCTTGAGGCCGACCTGCGCCTGGCCCAGCTGCGCCCACAGAATCGATCCGTCGACCTTGGCGCCCGACTCCTGCAGGGCCGCCACATCTTTCTTCATCAGCGTTTCCACATCGCCATATTTGGCGGCCTTGATTTCGGCCGTCTTGGCGTCCACATCGCTCTTGGAAGCGCTGGCGCCAAGCTGCTGCTCGGCGGCGGCGGCCGCCGAGTCCGCATCCTTGATATCTTGCGTCACCGTCTTCAAGTCGACGTTGACGGCCTTAATCACTGAATTGGCTTTCAAGGCTTCGGTGTTGTGCTTGCGCAGCTCCTCCAACTGCTTCTGCTCGTCCGGCGGCAGCTTGTCGATAAACTCCTTGCGCGACATGTCGAAATCCTGCAGGGTATCCTGGCCGGTCACGATCTTCACGTCGGTAAACGAGTCCACCATCTTGTCGGGCGGGGTATCCGGCTGGCGAAAGATCACCATGTAGGTGCCCGGCGCAACGTCGCTGCCGGAGTAGGTGCCGTCGGAGCCCACCGGGAAGCTGTATTTCGAGGTATGGCCGCCATCGAGCGACAGGCTGACCGTACCGCTGGATTGCGGGGCTCCGGTGGGATTGGTGACCGTGCCGTGAATCTTGCCGTTGGACGAGAGCGCAGGCATTTGCGCCAGAGCGGGCCAGGCGGCGAATGCCAGCACCGCGGCCGCCGCGGGAAGACCAAACCAAAGGGAACGGTTGCGTTTCATATTCATCTCCTTGAGAGCTGCGCTGGAAGCGGTTCCACAGTTACTGTACCCAATTTCGAGCGACCTTCATGGTGGCTCTTTCTTAAGGAAAGAGCCACTTGGCTTCTGTGACTCCGACGTGCATCGACTTTGCAACCGCTTTAGGCGCTCTGCTTGCGGACTCGAAGAATTCTACAGCCCCATTGCGGCGATCGAGCCTGAGCTTTTGCCGCCCGCGAAGGCTGTCGATCCAAAAGGGCTCGCTCTCCGTTGCAGGACTCAAGGTAAATCCAATCCAGCCCCCAAGACAAGAGCCGGCACGCAGCGCCATTCGGGTTCATGGTACGGCGCGGTGGCAACGACCGGGTGTGGCGCGCGTCACATCCTACAATGTGAGAGATGCCAGTTTCCATCCGCACAGCCACGGCCCAGGACGTTCCTCAGATTCTCGCCTTTATTCGCGCCCTGGCCGAATACGAGCGGGCGCCGGATGCGGTATCCGCGACCGAGGCCGATCTGCTCCGCAACGGCTTCGGCCCAAACCCTTATTTCCAATGCCTCATCGCCGACCTCGACGAGCAGCCGGCAGGCTTCGCTCTCTACTTCTTCGATTACTCCACCTGGCTTGGCCGGCCCGGGCTCTACCTCGAAGACATCTTTGTGCATCCCGAGTTCCGGGGACGGGGCGTCGGCAGAGCGCTGCTACAACGCGTCGCGGCGATTGCGGTGGAAAAGGGCTGCTGCCGGCTGAAGTGGGAAGTCCTGGATTGGAACACGCCGGCGATCGACTTCTATCGCGCCATGGGAGCTGAGTTCCCCGCCGAGTGGCTGAACGTGCTGGTTCGTGGAGAGGCACTTCTGCGGCTGGCAGGGCAAGTCGAAGGCGCGTCCGAAGCGAAGAGGGCAGCCACGCGCGAATGCGCCGCGGCATTCGACGATGCGATCGCGGAGGCGGCCGAGTGAGAATCCGCGTCATCGGCGGCGGGCTGGCCGGACCCGAAGCGGCACTCACCGCGGCGCGATTCGGTTGCGACGTCGACCTCTACGAGATGCGCGCAATGGTCGACGGCAAGCCGCGCTTGACGCCCGCGCACCAGACCATCGAATTCGGCGAGCTGGTCTGCTCGAACTCGCTCAAGAGCGAGTCGCCTCATACCGCGCCCTGGCTGCTGAAGCAGGAAATGCGGCGCGCGGGCTCGGCCTTGCTGCGCATCGCCGACGAGACCGCCGTTCCCGCCGGGCATGCGCTGGCTGTGGATCGCGTCGAATTCTCGCGGCGCATCGCGCAAGCCATCGATGCCGAGCCGCGGGTCCGCGTGATCCGCGAAGAGGTGACGGAGCTCGATCCCGGCGCCGGTCTCACTGTCGTCACCACCGGGCCGCTCACTTCGCCCACATTGAGCGCGGAGATTGAGCGCCTCACCGGCTCGGGCCATCTGGCGTTTTACGACTCCATCTCGCCTATTGTCGATGCCGAGTCGATCGACATGAGCCGTGTCTACTTCGCCGCGCGCTGGGACAAGGGCACGGCCGACTACATCAACTGCCCAATGGACCGCGCGGAGTACGACCGCTTCTACGACGCGCTGCTGGCGGCCGAGGCTGCCGAAGAGAAGGAGTGGGAGAAACTCGATGATTCCCCACCCCA
>JASHTH010000377.1 GCA_030040655.1 Acidobacteriaceae bacterium
GCGGCGAGAAGAACGGGCGTGTGTCCTTCCAGCGTGGCCGTGCGAATCTTGGGCCCCTGCAGATCGCCGAGGATGCAGAGCGGCTTATTCTCGTCGCGGCTGACCTTGCGGATCGTCCGGATGAGCGCGAGCTTTTCGTCATAGGAACCATGGGAAAAATTCAGACGGACGACGTCGACTCCGGCGCGCACCAGGTCGCAGAGAACCGCTTCGGTTTTCGATGCCGGACCGAGGGTGGCGACGATTTTGGCGCGGCGCTGCGCGACGGAATCGATCGGGCTGGGTTCGGCGTACGCCATGGGGAAGCGCTCCGCAATGAGCAGATCGGTTGAGCGATGGAGAAGCGAGGGCCGGCTTCATTTTACATGGCGGCGAGTTCGCGGCTGGCCTGCGGAACGTGTCCGGCGCGGTGCCGCGCGGCGCACGTTGCCTCAGTCCGGATCGGCGGCGAGGTTGTTCGTCGTTTGCACCTGGCGCTCGCGAAAGAGCACGCCGTTCAGCTCCGCGCCCAGCAGCGCACTGAAGGATGTGATGTAGAGCCAGACCAGCGTGGCGATGCCGGCGCCGAAGGAGCCGTAGAACATGGAATAGTCGGCGACGCGCGTGACGTACCAGCCGAAAGCCAGCGTGGCCGGGAACCAGACGATGGTGGCCGCAATGGCGCCGGGCGCGACCCATGTCCAATGCTCGGTGCGCTTGGTGCCGAAGTGGTAAAGGGCGGTGAGCAGGCCCACGCAGGTGACGAAAGCGACTGCCCAGCGCACCAGCCGCCAGAAGATGATGACAGCATGGCGCAGCTCGTGGCCGGCGAAATCGATCATCCAAAGTTCGATTTGCCGGCCGAAGACGAGCACCAGCGTGGCCAGGGCCAGCGGCAGCAGCGAGAGGGGAACCAGCACGAGGGCGCGCAATCTCCGCTCCCAAAAGCCCCACTGGTCGCGCGGCAGCCGGTAGGCGCGGCGAAAGCCCTCCATCATGGAGAGCATGAGCCCCAGGCTGGCAAAGACGCTCAGGCTGGCGGCGGAGAAGATGAGCTGCACAGAGTGGATGCGGCGCGCGTCGAGCGACGACTGAATGAGAAACATGGTGTCGGCGGGCAGGAACTGCTCGAAAGCAATGCGAAGCTCGCCGGCCAGGGAATTGCCTTCGGGAACGCGCGCCAGCAGCATGGCCAGCACCACCAGGACGGGGAAGAGCATGAGCATTCCCGAGTACGCCGCGGCCTTGGCGGTATTCAGCACATCGTGCTCAAGGGCCTGCCACAGCGCGCGGCGAAATTGGGCGAAATAGCGAATCATCGTCATCCTTGGCAAGAGTAGAGCATCGTCGTGCTTTCCCGCGAGGGGCAGTGATGAAGTTGATGCCGGATGGCACGGCCATCTGGGCTCCGGCAGTTGATCGACCTCCTTACGGACCTTTGGATGCTGCAAAAGAAATGTCCAATTCGCGAAAGAAGGCGAACCGCAGATTCTTCGACTGCGTCCCGCTCTGCGGGACTCTCAGGATGGCCAGTGGACATTGTTTATGCAGCGATCCATGAAGCTATCGAGCCTTTTGGGCAAATACCGTGTGCGCTGAAAAGCCCTCACCCTCCGCTGTGACCGACTGCCGATGGCTGCGTCTGGCTGACCACAGCAACTCAAACGGTTTATGATGGCGTGGCTATGAAAGCCCATGTGAATTGTGCGTTGCGATTTCTGTTGCCGGCATTGCTGTTTGCCGGTCCTGGCTGGAGGTTGTCTTTGGCGCAAAGCGATCCTGCACCCAATCGGCAGCTTGCGTCAAAGGAACTGAACGCGCGCGTCGACAAGCTCGTAAAGCAGATGACGCTCGAAGAGAAGATCGGGCAGTTGGTGCAGTTCTCGGTGGGCAATCCAACCGGACCGAACGAGTCGCACCTGAAATGGGACCAGATGGTGGAGCGCGGCGAGATCGGCTCGATGCTCAACGTGGTGGGCGCGGACGCGACCAACTACTACCAGCACATCGCCGTCGAGAAATCGCGGCTGCACATTCCGCTGATCTTCGGGCAGGACGTGATCCACGGGCATCGGACGACCTTTCCGGTGCCGCTGGCGCTGGCGGCAAGCTGGGATCCGAATGTGGTCGCGACGGTGGCGCGATTCGGAGCGAAAGAAGCGCGCGCCGACGGGCTGGTGTGGGTATTTTCGCCGATGGTCGATATCGCGCGCGACCCGCGCTGGGGACGCATCGTCGAGTCGGCGGGCGAGGACCCCTATCTTGGCTCGGCGCTGGCGCGCGCGTGGGTAAAGGGCTACCAGCAGGACGATCTGTCGAAGCCCGATTCGGTAGCGGTGAGCGTGAAGCATTACGCGGCCTATGGCGCTGCGATTGCCGGGCGCGACTATAACGCGGCGGACATGAGCGAGATCACGCTGCGGCAGGTGTACCTCGAGCCGTATCGCGCCGCGGTGGAAGCCGGCGCGGCCACGATGATGAGCGCGTTCAACACCATCAACGGCGTGCCGGCGACGGCGAATCCCCTCACGCTGACGCAGATTCTGCGCAAGGAATGGGGATTCGATGGCTTCGTCGTCTCCGATTGGGGCGCGGTGGCCGAGCTGCGCAATCACGCTATCGGCGACGACCAGACCGTGGCGCGCACGGCACTGGAAGCCGGCGTGGACATGGACATGGAGGGCAACCTCTACGGCACGGTGATTGCCGCGCAGGTGCGCTCGGGCAAGATTCCCGAAAGCGTGGTCGACGAGGCGGTACGGCGCGTGCTTCGCGTGAAATTCGCGCTGGGGTTGTTCGAGCATCCGTACACGACACCGGGGCCGGCATATACGGCCACGCCGGAAGATCGCGAGGCCGCGCGCAAAGTGGCCGACGAGACGTTCGTGCTGCTGAAGGACGATCCGGTCGAAGGCATCGGGTCTTTGCTGCCGCTGAGCGCGAAGCTGAAAACCGTGGCGCTGATCGGGCCGATGGCCGACAACGCGCGCGAATTGCTGGGCGCTTGGGCGGTGACCGGCGATCCGAAGTACGTGATCACTCCCAAGACCACGCTGAGCGAGCGGTTGGGAGAACGGTTGCTCTACGCGGAGGGCTGCGGGCTGCTCGCGGGCGAAGACGCAAACGTGCTGAAGCATGTCGATTTCGATCATCCGATGACCGTGGAAGAAAACGCGCCTCTGCCCGACGACGACAAGGCGATCGCCGAAGCGGTGGAGACGGCGAAGAAGTCCGATGTCGCCATCCTCATGCTGGGGGAGCCGACAAACTGGATGGAAGGCGAGGCATCGAGCCGCGCGCATCTGGGCTTCACGGGCAACCAGGAGAAATTGCTGGAAGCCGTCGTGGCCGCGGGCAAGCCGGTGATTCTGGTGGTGGCGGCGGGACGGCCGTTGCAGCTGAAGTGGGCGGCAGAGCATGTGCCGGCGATTCTGGAAATCTGGAGCCCGGGGATCGCAGCAGGGCCGGCGCTGGCCGACGTGCTGTTCGGCGACGTCAATCCGTCGGGGAAACTGCCGTCGAGTTTTCCGCGCGCCGTGGGCCAGGAGCCGCTTTACTATGCGCAATTGCCGACCGGACGGCCGGCGCACGGCGATTTGAGCCACATGCCGCGCAACTCGGAAGAGAAGTTTGTGTCCCGCTACATGGATGAAGATAACTCGGCGCTGTTCCCATTCGGCTGGGGATTGAGTTACACGCGTTTCAGTTACTCTCAACCGGCAGTCAGCCGCGCGGAGGTTCCGCTGCGCGAAGTGCTGGCCCAGGGACACAATCCGGTGGTGACGGTCGGCGTGGATGTGAAAAACACGGGTAGCGTAGCCGGGACCGAGGTGGTGCAGATGTACATCCGCAACACCGAGGCCGGCGTGTCGCAGCCGGTGCGTGAGTTGAAGGGCTTTACACGCGTGACGCTGGCTCCCGGCGAGCAGAAGCATGTCGAGTTTCCGCTCGGATTCGACGAACTGAGTTTCTATAACGTGAAGATCGAGCGCACGATGGAACCGGCGACGTATGACATCTGGGTGGGTGGAAGCTCGCTGGCCGATGAGGAGACGAGTTTCAAAGTGGCTGAGTAGCCAGGCGCAGAGCAGGGACGTTTGGCTTCCGATCGGTTCCCCCGGCGAAGCGGACCCTCCAAGCATCCGGCAAGACGCCGAAGCGAAGCGAACTCCCAATTTCAGAACGAGGGAACGCATGGAACGCAGAGATGTTTTGAAGATGGCCGGCATCGCGGCGGCTGCCGCAACTCCCATGGCTGCAGGAGCGGTTGAAACCCACGAGCACCGGCCCAAGTCCGGCCCGCTCAACGATTGGCTGAGCGTTCGCGACCACGGCGCCAAAGGCGACGGCGCAACCACCGACTCGCACGCCATCAACAGGGCCATTGACGCCGTCGCGGCCAACGGCGGCGGCACCGTCTACTTCCCGGCCGGCGTCTATCTCAGCTACTCCATCCGGCTCAAGAGCAAGGTCGGACTTTATCTCGATCAAGGCGCGGTCATCCTCGCCGGCCCCACGCCGCTCGAAGGCACAACCACGGGCGGCTACGACGCCGCCGAGCCGCAGGGCGAGTGGGAGCCTTACCAGGACTTCGGCCACAACCACTGGCACAACTCGCTCATCTGGGGCGAGGGTCTCGAACAGGTTTCCATCCTCGGTCCGGGGCTGATCTGGGGAAAAGGCCTGAGCCGCGGTCACAACAGCGATCAAAACGCCCCGAAAGACGGCGCGCCCGGCGTGGGCAACAAATCCATCGCGCTCAAGAACTGCCGCAACGTGCTCCTTCGCGACTTTCGCATCCTGCAGGGCGGCTGGTTCGGCATCCTCGCCACCGGCGTCGACAACCTCACCATCGACAACCTGCTCATCGACACCGGCCGCGACGGCATCGACATCGACTGCTGCCGTAACGTGCGCGTCTCCAACTGCGCCGTCAACTCGCCGTGGGACGACGCCATCTGCCCTAAGAGCTCCTACGCGCTGGGCCATCCGCGCGTCACCGAAAACGTGACCATTTCGAACTGCTATGTCACTGGCGGCTACGCCCTCGGCGCGGTGATCGAGGGCACATGGAATCCTGCGACCGGCCTGCCTGAAGTGCCCACCGGCCGCATCAAGATGGGCACCGAGTCGAATGGCGGATTCAAGAACATAGCCATCTCCAACTGCGTCTTCGAGAGCTGCCAGGGACTCGCGATTGAGAGTGAAGACGGCGCCATCGTCGAAGATATCTCGTTTACCGGCATCACCATGCGCGACATTCGCTCCGCGCCTGTCTTCATTCGCCTGGGTGCGCGGCTGCGCGGTCCCGCGGGCACAACGACCGGAGCGATCCGCAACGTGATCATCGGCAATGTCACCAGCACTGGCTCGTCGCCTCTGCCGTCGATCGTCAGCGGTGTCCCCGGCCATTTCATCGAAAACCTGAAGGTCCACGACGTTTTCCTCGAGCAGACCGGCGGCGGCTCTGCCGAAATGGCCGCCATCGAGCCAGAGGAGCACGAAGCC
>JASHTH010000378.1 GCA_030040655.1 Acidobacteriaceae bacterium
CGGGTTTGCCGGTTGGTGGTCATCAGCGATCGCCGATTCCTGCCGATCATCATCACGTTCTTGCCGCCGAACTTCTCTTTGATCGACTGATCCCGGACGGCGTAGTAGATCGAGAGGCACGGATGGTAATACTTCTCACCGCATTTTAGGTAGTAACGCTCATTGAAGATACACCCATCGTTGTAATCCCTGGGGCCATCGAGCTTGCGCAGATTGCCAACCACTTTGGGATCGAAACAAAGATAGGTCGGTCCCGTCCATACAATGCCGGTGATGCGGATGTACCCTATGTCGTTGGCGGGAACGTTTAGCCCGTTGATGCCGACGAGCTTGAGAGCCGTGGCAATGCCTCCACAAGGCGTGGCGTTGGCGGTTCCGGCCAGCAGCGCCTCACCGCCGGTGCTGCTGGCCGTGTAGCTCCAGTTCTTTTTGGCGTAGGCGAGAAGGTTGGCGAACGCGCCGTCGAGCCGGCGCTTCATGCTGGCTGCAGCCGATTCACAATTGCAATATCTCGGAGCCGCTGAATCCAAGGAGCTCTTTCCTCAAGAAAGAGCCATCTTGAACAACGCCGGAAACTGGGAACAGGAATTGTAGAACCGCTCTATTGCGACGAAATACTCGCAAGCACCGGCAGGAGAGCCTCGTCCATCACTGCGTAACCCTGCGCATTGGGATGCAGGCCGTCGCGGAAGTACTCAGGGTGCCCGTACATCGGGTCATAGTAATCGACCAGAAGGTAATGATCGGATTGGACGAGCTGTTCGATCGCGGTGTTCAGCGCGCGTATGTCGGGATCGAGTATCGGCTGATCGTCACGATACACGGGCGTCAATTCGCACAGCACGACGGTCATTTGGGCTTGGCGGGCGGCCTTGGCCATTAAGGCGATATTCGCGAAGGCTTCCTCGGGTGAGAGTCCGCGGAGCAGGTCATTGACGCCGCCCAGAAGAACGAAAACACGATAGCCATGTCCAGGCACTTCGCTTGGGAACCGGACCAGCATCTGCGAGGTCGTATTGCCGGAAACGCCCAGGTTGACTCCCGGAAGCGACCAGGCTTTCGTGATCGAGTCACCCATGAAGACGTCGTAGGCGACATAGGAGCCGCAGCCGGTTAGCGTCAGAAGGAGCGGCTGCGCCAACCACCATAGGACACTTTTGAGCGACCGGATCCTCATTGCTGTAAATTGCAATCCTGTGCAACTGTGGCGCGCCGGAACGAGAGCAGCGACTATGCGCCTTGAGCCTTCCGAACGACGGCGACTCTTTGCAAGGGGTTCGACCTACTCTCTGAACTTCCGTCCTCGACCTTGCTTGACCACGTTGATCCGTTCTCGCAGGGGAGAAACCTGGCGAAAAACCTCGAGCTGATTCTTCGCCTCCACAGCAGCAAATTCGGAGCGCATCTCGGCGCGCAAGGCCTCGACGGTTTTCATCACCGCTTCATGCTGCACCTCGATTTGCCGGCTCATCGCAACCACTTTCATCTGGAGCGCCTTGAAATCCGGAGCGATCAGATCCTGAATGGCCTGCCGAACGCCAGTGATGATGTCGGACATCACGAGATTATACGCGAAACGCATGCAGCAAGGGCGCAGCCGAAGAGACTGCGCCCTTGCCGCTTCGCCGGTTGCTCGATCTGCTACCTGGTGCCGCCCAGGTTCGGCCCCGCGGATTTCTCCTCGAGTGCCGCCTGCGCCGCCGCCAGCCTTGCGGTCAACAACCGGAAGGGCGAGCAGGAAACATAGTTGAGCCCGATCCGGTGGCAGAACTTGACCGACTCCGGATCGCCGCCATGTTCGCCGCAAATGCCCACCTTGAGCGTAGGCCGCGTTTTGCGCCCATTCGTAGTGGCCATCTTCACAAGCTGACCCACACCCGCCTGGTCCAGCGTGGCAAACGGATCCTGTTTGAAGATGTTCAGCTTCAGGTACGCGGGCAAAAAGTTGTTGATGTCGTCGCGTGAGATGCCGAAGGTGGTCTGCGTCAGGTCGTTGGTGCCGAAGCTGAAAAACTCGGCCTCTTCGGCGATCTGATCGGCCGTCAGCGCCGCGCGCGGCAACTCGATCATCGTCCCCACCATGTAGTCGACCTTCGTGCCCTTTTCCTTGAAGACCTCTTCGGCAACGCGGCGCACGATGGTCGCCTGGTTGCGCATCTCCTCAATGCCGCCGACCAGCGGAATCATGATCTCGGGATGCGGATCGCCTCCCTTGGCTTTGACCGCCACGGCCGCCTCGATGATGGCGCGAGCCTGCATCTCAGTGATCTCGGGGAAGGTGATGCCTAAACGGCATCCGCGCAATCCGAGCATCGGATTCATCTCGTGCAGTTCTTCCACGCGCGCCAGCAGCGTGCGCAGCTCCTTGAGCTTGGGTGACTTCGGCTTGGTCTCTTCCAGGCGCGCGATCTGCACGAGCAGATCTTCGCGCTTGGGCAGAAACTCGTGCAGCGGCGGGTCGATGGTGCGGATGGTGACCGGCAGCGACTCCATCGCCTTGAACAGGCCCACAAAGTCGGCGCGCTGCATGGGCAGCAACTTCTTGAGCGCCGCGCGGCGATCTTTCTCGTTGTTGGCGAGAATCATGGCGCGCATGTGCTCGATGCGATCTTCGGCAAAAAACATGTGCTCGGTGCGGCACAGGCCGATGCCCTCGGCTCCGAACTCGCGCGCCTTCTTGGCGTCGCGCGGAATATCGGCGTTGGCGCGAATCCTGAGCCGCCGCACGGGATCGACCCAGCTCATGAACTTCACCAGATCGGGATCGTCGGGCTGCGCTTCGAGCGTCTTCAACTGGCCCGCGATCACGCGGCCGGTGGTGCCGTCGAGCGAGATCCAGTCGCCCTGCTTGAAGGTGCGGCCTTTCACGCGCAGCTCTTTCTTGGCTTCGTCCACCACGCAATCTCCCGCGCCGGCCACGCAGCACTTGCCCATGCCGCGCGTGACCACGGCGGCGTGCGAGGTCATGCCGCCGCGCGAAGTCAGAATGCCGGCCGCCACTTCCATGCCGGCAATATCTTCCGGCGTAGTCTCGCCGCGCACCAGGATGATTGACTTGAACGTGCCGTTTTGATGATGCTTCACCGCTTCCTCGGCAGTGAACACGATCTGCCCGACCGCCGCGCCCGGCGACGCAGGCAGGCCTGTCGCGAGCACTTCCACTTGCACACCTTTTTCCACCAGCCGCGGCACCAGGAAGTCGTACAACTGGTTCGGCTCGACGCGGAAGACCGCCTCGTCCTGCTTGATCAGGCCCTCGTTCACCATGTCGATAGCGACGCGCACCGCGGCCAGCCCGGTCCGCTTGCCGTTGCGCGTCTGCAGCATGTAGAGCTTTCCATCCTGGATGGTGAACTCGAAGTCCTGCATGTCGCGGTAGTGCTTTTCCATCCGCTTTGTGATTTCCTTGAGCTGCCGGTACACGTGCGGCATCGCCTTTTCGAGCTCGCTGATCGAGAGCGGCGTGCGCACGCCGGAAACCACGTCTTCACCCTGCGCGTTCATCAGGTATTCACCGAAAAACGCGTGCTCGCCGGTGGCCGGATTGCGCGTGAAGCCCACGCCGGTGCCCGAGTTCTCACCCAGGTTGCCGAAGACCATGGCCTGCACGTTGACCGCGGTGCCGAGCCAGTCGTCGATGTTGTTGATGCGGCGATAGGTCTTAGCGCGATCGTTGTTCCAGCTGCGGAAGACTGCGTCGCGCGCCTGCACCAGCTGGTCGAGCGGGTTCTGCGGAAAATCCTTGCCTGTCTCTTTCTTCACCAGCTTTTTGTACTCGGCGATGATCTCCTGGAGCGCCTTGGGCTGCAGCTCGTAATCGAACTTCACCTTCTCGCGGTGCTTCACCGCGTCGAAAATGTGCTCGAACCTTTTCTTCGGCACATCGAGCACCACGTCGCCGAACATCTGAATGAGGCGGCGAAAGGAGTCATAGGCAAAGCGGGGATTGTTGCTGCGCCTGCCCAACGCTTCCACGGCCTCATCGTTCAGGCCCAGATTCAGAATGGTATCCATCATTCCGGGCATGGAAAACTTCGCGCCCGAGCGCACCGAAACGAGCAGGGGATTGTCGCCCTTGCCCAGCTTCTGGCCCTGCATCCGCTCCAGCCGATCGAGCGCGGCGAACATCTGCACGTCGATCTCCGGATTCAACTGCCCGCGCATGTACTCGCGACAGGCTTCGGTTTGAATCGTGAAGCCGGGAGGAACGGGCAATCCGGCGTTGGTCATTTCGGCCAGGCCGGCGCCTTTGCCACCCAGCACGTCTTTCATTTTGCCGTTGCCGTCTGCCTTGCCATCGCCGAAAAAGTACACATACTGCGTTGCAGGTTCAGTCGAGGTCGCCTGCTCGGCAACCGGTCGTTCCATCACGCCGTGAGCCATGAAGAACCCTCCACTTTGGGATGCCGCGGCTCGAGTCGGTATGGGGGAGTTCCAGAACGGCGACCCGGCATCGAAGCTCCTGCCGGACGCATTCACTTCCTCCACGCATCGGACTGCGCCATGCGGCGAATCGGTTTACGTAGTACGAATAACGTAGCCAGTATATCGCCCGATGTGCCTGGCGTCACATGGGAATCGCTGTGGATGGCGTGCGGAAATGCGCTCGCGCCGATTATTTTCCCATTTCAAAACGCGTTCACGAAGATGCGGCTGGGAAATTCGGCCCGCGTCCCATCCAGCAAGGGCATTCGCTGCTTGGGTTCGTGTTACACTTTATGCCTCTTTCATTACATTGTCGCGGTGAGTCTTCGGCACGCTGGAACCCACCAACCAAGGCAGACTGGAGGACCAGGATGAAACCGTGTCTCACGATTTCCGCCATTATCATGGGGGCGTTGCCCCTTGTTGCAGCCGCACAAATCGTTTCAGTTACCGAAACAAATCACCCTGCGGTTACGCAGACCGGCCCGAGCGGCATCATTACCACCGTGGCCGGCGACGGCTATTCGGGCGACAGTGGCAACGGCGACCCGGCAACAAAGTCTCCATTGCTCGATCCCTGGGGCGTTGCCGTGGACGCCAAGGGCAACCTGTACATCACGGATGGGCTCAACCAGGTAATACGCAAAGTCTCCTCGTCGACCGGCGACATATCCATCTATGCAGGAACACTGGGCGTGGCCGGGTACTCGGGCGACAACGGCAAAGCGGCATCGGCAACGCTCGATGGCCCAATTGCTCTTGCGGTCGATTCCGCTGGCAATCTCTACATCGCGGACGCTCAAAATGACGCCGTCCGCAGAGTTGACGCTGCCACCGGAGTCATCATTACGGTTGCGGGCGATGGGCAGGGAGTTTACGACGGCCACCCGGCGAACTGTCCAAACTACACCTCAGGGGCGCTCGCCACCAAGACTGGAATCTGTTACCCGATCTCTCTTGCCATCGATTCCAAGGACAACCTCTACATCGGCGCGGAGGCGGGCTTTGTCTACAAGGTGTCAAAATCCACAGGAATCATCACGACGCTGGCAGGAGGCGGCACTTACGGAGCCTGGAGCGGCCCCGCCGTCGGCGCCGATATCGGCGAACCCTATGGATTGGCCGTGGACGGCGGGGGCGATGTCTATATCGCGAACACCAACAACTGCTTCATCCAGAAAGTGAGCGCCTCCACTGGTCAACTGACCATAGCTGCCGGAGAAATCACGTCTTATGGTTATCCGAACTGCGTCTTAGCCGGCGATGGCGGCCCTGCCACGGCGGCAGGATTCGGTTCTGAGCTTTTCGGGCTTGCCATCGACTCCTTTGGAGATCTCTTCATCGCCGATAGTGTGTATGGCGTGATCAGAATGGTGGAAAAGGGCAACGGCAACATCTACACAATCGCCGGAAGATACAATCGACTTGCCGAGGATGAGGGCGGCCCGCTCCACGGTTACAGCGGCGACGGTGGACCGGCCGTGAGCGCCTTGTTAGGCTATCCCGCCGGTGTGGCGCTCGACGGGTCAGGTAACCTCTACTTCGTCGATTATGATTTCGACGTTGTCCGCAAAGTCTCCAACGCTGTCGTTCCGCCATCCGAGTCCCCGAGCTTCTCGCCAATCGGGGGCGGAATTACGCCGCCGGCGTTGGTCACCCTCTCGGCCCCGAAGGGCGCCACCGTTTACTACACTACCGACGGCTCGGTTCCCAGCACGAGTTCCGAAAAGTACGATGGGCCCATCACAGTCAGCGACACAGAGCTAGTGACTGCTTTCGCTGCGGATCCGAATCACCCCAACTCCGCAGCCGCCGCGCAGCTCTACGCCTTTGTTGGGCCGCCGGTCTTTAATCCGCCCGGAGGGGCGTTCTCAGGCTCTGTCGAGGTATCCATCACCGACGCCAACCCGCAGGCCCAGATCTGGTACACCACGGACGGGACAACCCCTTTTGCGTATTCGGGAACATCAAAGTTGTATACCGGGCCAGTCACCGTGAACGTAACGACCACTTTCGTGGCGATAGCCTTTACTTCGGCCAACAGCGTCGGCGGGAATGTCTACAGCTTTTGCGACTGCACTTTAATCACGGCCAGCTACGGGTTTAAAGCAAAGCCAGGCGTTACAACGGAGCCGGCCACTGAGATATCCAACGGCTCTGCCGAACTGAACGGCAAATTAAACTCAAATGAGGAATCAACCAATTACTGGTTCGCGTACGGGACCGCGGAGAATAAGCTGAATCAAACCACTTCTCCTGTGAGCTTCCCCCCTGGCGCACTCGGTAGCCTGGTTTCTTCCCTCGTCTACAACCTGAAGCCCAACACGACCTACTATTTTCAATTGATTGCCAGCAACTCGCTCGGCACCAGCAAAGGAGCGGTGCTTTCTTTCAAGACCGAATAGACACAGCCATCGGCGAAAGGCCCCAAATGGACTTATCACATTTGGGGCCTTCTCGTTCGCAGATTACGGAAGAGAATACGGTTCGTTTTTACGCCGCCGACTGCGCAAAACAGCAGGCTTCCTGTAACCTGTTCGCTTCCTGTGGAGAAAGCAGGATGCGGTCCAAACCCACCAGCGAGAGGATCTCCTTGACGTGCGCGGTCGGATTGGCTACGGCGAACGAGTGGCCGGCGTCGCGCGCCTGGCCATAGAGAGAAATCAGCGCGGAGATTCCGGCGGCGTCGATGCGATCGACCTTCTTCAGATCGAGCGCGACGTTCTGTTGCCGCACGACCGGCATCATCTCCTCTACTAGCTCCCGCTCCTGGCCGCGGACCAGTTCCGTCAACCCGCATGGGGCGACTACCATTGCGCCATTCGTGTTGGAAATTCTGGTGTTCATAACGCCCTCCTCCGGGAAGCGGTTCCCGTGTGATTCGCACCGGCTGTGGCCGGACTCTGCTCGGTCTCGGTGAAGAAGCTGCACCTTGGGTGCCAAAACCCCTTTGCGGGGGAATGCGCTGCAACTACAGGGGATAGGAACATCCCCGGCTTGCCGCCCGGCGCCGTCCGGTGTTCGCTTTCCAATTCCGGCGTCCGCTATCGGACAGATTAGTGAGGTATACGTACATAGGAGCTGTTTCGTTCCTGGGTTAAAGATTGTGATGAGCTGCGAACCCGTTATCTCATTAGATTCCCGACCCCGCTTGACGCTTCAAATCGTCCGCGATTTGGCGCGCAATGCGGGATTCACAGAAGCTGGCGCACTGGCGCTACCTCATCCGGACGCAGCTCGCGATGCGTCGCGTTTCGAGGAGTGGATTCACAACGGCCACGCAGGCTCCATGCGTTACCTCGCACGAACAAACGACAACGGCGAACTGGTTCGCGCACGCGTCTTCACTCCATTCCCATGGGCGCGCTCCGCCATTGTCTGTCTCGCCAGCTATGACTCCTCTCACCCGCGATCGGTTAACAAAGCTCCGCCAAATCGCGGATGGATCGCGCGCTACGCATGGTCGAGCCACATCGATGCCGCAGGCTTGCGCCGGCCATCGGACTATCACAAGGTTCTTCTCAAGCGACTCAAGCGATTAGACTCTAAACTCCGCGAACAGTTTGGTGTATTTGAGTCGCGTATCTACGTTGATACCGGCCCGATCGTCGAGCGATCGCTTGCAGTTGCCGCGGGCCTCGGCTGGACCGGAAAGAACACGTGTCTCATTCATCCCCAAATTGGATCCTTCGTCTTTCTCGCCGTGCTGCTGACCTCTCTCGAAATATCAGCCGAGGAACTTGCGTTGAAAATGCCCGACCGCTGCGGGAGTTGCACGCGCTGTCTCGATGCATGCCCGACGCAAGCCCTCATTGCGCCCTACAAGATGGACGCGACACGCTGCGTTTCCTATTTGACGATTGAGCATCGCGGCCCGCTCAATGAAATGCTGATGAATGGGATGGGCCGACAGGTTTTCGGTTGCGACATCTGCCAGGATGTGTGCCCGTGGAATCGCAAAGCGCCGATTCACGAAGATCCGGAGTTGCAGCCACGGGACGAATTCGTGAATCCCGCGCTCGAATGGCTGGCGAACCTAAGCGAAACCGATTTCGCGCGGATGTGCAACGGATCGCCGATACGCCGCGCGGGTTTTTTGGGGATGCAGCGCAACATCGCCGTTGCCATGGGCAACAGCAGTGATCGTAGTTTTCTGCACCAGTTGGAAATCTGGTCGACGGCTGCCGACGAGGGCTTGCGCAAGGCCGCGCGTTGGGCCGTCCGCAAGCTCGAAAGCGCGCACGTTGAAAAGACGGAGTCTGAAGAGAAAGCGTAAACCGGTTCGCGACGAACGCAGCCGCCTTTGCGCATTTGCAGGTGCAAATGCGCAAAGGACGGGAAGCCGCGGTGCAATCTTCTCCCCGGATCAGGGAAGGGAAGAGCGCGACCGTTTTGGGAAATTCAGCCTCCGAAGCCGAATCAATGAGTCGCCGCGAGCTTAAGGCCAGGGCGCCCAGCGACAGGTCTTCGTCGCTGGGGTGGAAGGAGCGGCGACCTTGACGATCGCAAAAGAGGACTCATTCTTTCCTAAATCGGTCTAGGCTACTCGGGTCACATTGGCCGCGTTCAACCCCTTGGGACCCTGCTGGCACTCGAATTCGACCGACTCACCTTCGTTGAGGGTCTTGTAGCCGTTCTCCTGGATGGCCGAGAAATGGACAAACACATCTTCACCGCTCGAGCGCTGGATAAATCCATAGCCCTTTGCTCCGTTGAACCACTTCACCACACCTGTTTCCTTCACTCGTTCTCTCCTTCTAATGCTGGGCCCCGCTGCAACGTCTCTTCGCGCCTGACGCCAAAGGCGCTGTCAGGCAAGGGAAGCGAAGAGCACCTAGAGACGGCGCGAGCCGCCTTGGCGCTCAGGATGCTGGCGCTGCGGCAGCTCAGTGCAATGGCTTTGTTGTCGACGGGGCGAGAAAAACCAAGACATCCAACGCCTGCAGCCTAACCAGGTTCGGCGCTACCGCGCCGTGCTCAAGTTATGGCAGGAATCGGGTTGGGATGCAAGAAGAAAAAATGAACGCCCTGTGAAAATGGTAACGCGAGGCATTTTGACCGGCTCGGCCGGGAACTTGAACCTTATCTGCGCGTTATGCTGGATAAAGGCGCCGCCTGAGAGGCGCCGCGGCCCGGTCTCGCGCATGCGCCGCAGCCTCGGCCGGAAGAATTTCCGCTGCAGGGAATGAAGGGCATACCTTGGCGTCCATCTCAGAATCCGGTACAAGTTCGCCGCCATCGCCCCCCGCGGCCATATCCTCTAGCGCTGCCGAATCGGTCGCCAGTAAGGCTGAGGCCGGCGCGGATTCGACTCCGTCTGCCGCAGCCTCAAAATGGTATCGCTGGCGCCGCGACGGCACGGCTCTGGTCCGCTACTTGCTCGACAGCGAAGTACACACCTTCGCCTTCAGTGTCGCGGCCAACTCCATCCTTTCGTTCCTTCCGTTTATCGTCCTGCTCTACACGCTTGCGCGCTCGGTCTTCCACTCCAAGGTCATGGTCACCGTGATTAGCGACCTGGTGAATTACTTTCTGCCCTCCACCGCGCGCGAAGGCTTCCTGACGTACAACCTTGAAGCCGTCGTGCCGCGGCACGGAGTGCAGGCGCTTTCCCTGGTCATGATCCTCGTCTCCTGCACGGGCATCTTTCTGCCGCTGGAGGTAGCGCTCAACCAGGCCTGGGGCGTGACCAAGAGCCGTAATTACCTTCTCAACCAGGTGGTCGCCTTCGGGCTAGCCGGTCTCATGCTCGTGCTCGCGCTGGCCAGCATCTTGGTCAACGCCGGCCAGCAGCAGTTGCTGGCATTCCTCTTCTTCCATCACGTGGACAACTTCGCCTTCCGCGCCGTCAGCTATCTTTGGCTGACGATTTCCACCGGCGCGGCCTGCATCGTTTTCTTCTTTTCCATCTACTGGATCCTCCCCAATCGCAGCGTGCCGTGGAGGCCGGTTTTGCGCACGTCCATCCTTACCGGCATTGTGTGGCTGGCGGCCAAGTCGATCTACGCGGCCATCCTGCCGCATCTCGATCTCAAGTCGCTCTATGGTCCGCTGTACGTTTCGGTGGGGCTGCTCATCTGGGGCTACGCTTCCGGCCTCATCCTCTTTGCCGGCGCGCAGTTCAGCGTCTCGCGGATCGGACAAAAGCGCCCATAAGCGAGGCTCGCTTCAAGTTGGCTGCTCATGCGGTCTATCTACCGAGATTGAATGAGAGCAAAGCTCACACTCGTCGTAGTCACCGTGGGAACCGTTCTCTACGGCTGGGTAGCTTATGCTCGTTGGATCAACCTGCACGGGCCTGACTTGCTGGAGAAGCGCAGCAGACATCTTGTTGGTTCGAATTCGGTGGATTGCGGCCAAGTCAGGATCGGCGGCGACCCGGCCAGCTCCACGAACTGCGCCTTAGCGGCGAACGCTGCAGGAAAGGCATTTCGAGTCCGATATGAGATTCGGGGAATCGACGCAGAGATTGCCATTGCAGTCGTGCGTGAGCCTAACGGAAAAGTGAGCATGCTGGAACTCCTCAGAGGCCCCATGGTCCCGGGATGGTGGGGCCAGGATCTTACGGTTAAGACGTGTCCGAGCCCATTGCATCTTTGGGTAAATCCAAGCGGCCGAATCAACTGCTTCCAAAAGGAAAGCTCGGCCCCGGCGAACCGGAGTTCGCCTCAAGCCGAAGCCTACTAGCGCGACAGAAATCTTCTTGCCACTCCGGGAACGCGCAACTAAACTCATCGGCATGAAAATCACCGCTTCCCCGGCTGTTCTGGTTGCTGCTCTTGTTCTTCCCCTAGCGTCAACTTCATTGCCGGCCCAGGATTGGGCCAAGACGCGCCTCGACGACTCGCCGCGCCATCACGAATATGTTCACCTCAAACACGGCGACCGCACCGTCGATGCCTTTGTGGTCTATCCCGAAGTCAGCTCCAAGGCGCCGGTGGTCGTTCTCATCCACGAGATCTTCGGCCTCACCGACTGGGCCAAGGAGATGGCCGACGAGATCGCCGCCAAAGGCTTCATCGTCGTCGCGCCCGACCTGCTCTCGGGGATGGGCCCTAAGGGCGGCGGTTCCGACGATTTCGCGGATCAGGATGCGCGCGTCAAGGCCGTTTCAGGTCTCGATCCGAACCAGGTGAACGCCGACCTTGATGCCACGGCGGAATACGTCAAGCATCTGCCGGCCAGCGACGGCAAGCTCGCGGTGGTGGGCTTCTGCTGGGGCGGTGGCAAATCATTCGCCTTCGCCGCGCATCGCCACGACCTCTCCGCCGCCTTCGTTTTCTACGGCCCCGGTCCTGCCGATGTGTCCTCAATTACCGCGCCGGTCTACGGCTTCTACGCCGGCAACGATGCGCGCATCGGGGCCACGATTCCCGACACGACCAAAGCCATGCAGGCTGCCGGCAAAAAATACGAGCCGGTGACCTATGAAGGCGCGGGCCACGGTTTCATGCGCGCCGGCGAGGACCCCGGCAATACCAATCCAGTCAACAAGACCGCGCGCGACCAGGGCTTCGAGCGGCTCATCAAGTTGCTGAACGGGATGTAGCGGAGACGAGTTGTCGGAGCGATCAGGAACGTCGATTGGCGACCCATTCTGTGGCCGCCTTCCAACCAGTCACGAACGGATGACGGGACAGCCCTGGGATGCGTCGTACCACCACGGTCCTGCCCCTTGGGACATTGGCCGGCCGCAGCCACGAATCGCGCGTTTGGCATCGGAAGGCGGCTTCGCCGGAGCGGTGCTAGATGCGGGTTGCGGGACCGGCGAGAACGCGCTTCTTGTCGCCTCGCTCGAACTGCCGGTTCTAGGCGTTGACGTAGCAGAGACGGCACTGGCGATGGCCCGAAAGAAGGCGGAGGATCGCGGGATCGAAGCGGAGTTCGCTTTGGCTGACGCGTTCCATTTGGACCGTTTGGGACGCAGGTTTCAGACGGTGCTGGACTGCGGACTATTCCACACGTGCGACGGCGACGAGCGGCTGCCCTATGCGGCAAGCCTGGCGTCGGTGACCGAACGCGATGGAACACTTTATGTGCTGTGCTTCAGTGATCAGGGTCCCGATACGGGTCCCCACCCTGTTCGACAGGAAGATCTGAGAGCAGCGTTCAGCCCCAGCAATGGATGGAAGGTCGTCGCCATCGAGCCGGACCGGATCCAAACGAGATTTCACGAGAACGGCGCATCGGCCTGGTTCGCGACAATGAAACGAATCTGAAACGGCCGCGGGTGCCGCATCCTTCTCGCGCCCGCCGCGGCAAAATGCGCGAAGGGCGGGGGGCGTGATCGGGTGCTCCATCCTTGCGGCGCACCGGGGTCCCCACGGACGGGTCCTTGTCCGTGGGGTGAGTGGCGCAAGGGCGGGATGAACCACCTCATGCGGTCAGGGATTTAACTCCCCAGCGCTCCCTCAATCGCCGAGATCACCTCCGGCGCGTCGGGCTTGACCGGCGGCTCAAAGCGCGCGATCGGATTGCCGTTGCGATCGAACAGGAACTTCGTGAAGTTCCACTTGATATCCCCCGCGAACTTGGGATCGGTCGATTTATCCGTCAGGAAGACATAAAGCGGCGTCTTGTCGTCACCCAGTACCGAAACCTTCGACAGGATGGGAAAGGTCACGTTGTATTTGTTCGTGCAGAATTGCTTGATCTCCGCGTCCGTGCCCGGCTCCTGCTGGGCGAAGTTGTTCGCGGGAACGCCCACGATCACCAAGCCGCGGTCCTTGTACTTCTCGTAGACAGATTCGAGAGCCGAATAC
>JASHTH010000379.1 GCA_030040655.1 Acidobacteriaceae bacterium
GCCGGCCACGCCCAAACGAGCCATAATTCCAGGGCTTCAAAGCCCTCGACGCCAAGTGTCTGCGGCGTGTGATAGGCTTCACCCACCGAATCCCCGCTCCATATTCGATTCCCTTCCCCGAGCGAAATGAAAGAGAGGTTTCTCATGCAAGCTGAGAATCATGCCGGAGCCCCGTTGCATCCAGGCCTGGTTTTCGATATGGCGCTGTCATTTCAACGCACAGCAGGGCTGAAGGCGGCCGTTGAACTCGATCTGTTTCGCGCCATCGGCGAAGGCCCAGGAGATGTTGAATCGCTGGCGCGACACTGCGCGGCATCGGAGCGCGGCATCCGCATCCTGTGCGATTTCCTGGCGATCAATGGCATCCTGGCCAAGGAGGATGGGCGATACAAGCACACCCCGACGAGCGCTGCGTTCCTCGATCCGCGCTCGCCAGCGTGCATGGCCACGGTGTCGCTGTTCCTGAGCCGGCCCGAGGTGCGCGAACCCTACGAGAAGCTGGCGGAGGTGGTGCGCGCCGGACGGACGACGCTCGCGGGCCAAGGCACGGTCGAGCCGGAGAATCCGATATGGGTCGAGTTTGCCGAGAAAATGGCGCCGATGATGGGTCCGATGGCCGCGCCGCTGGGCAAAGTGCTGCTGGACGGACATGCCGGCCCGATGCGCGTGCTGGATATCGCCGCGGGCCACGGGCTCTTTGGCATCGAGATCGCGAAGCAGAATCCCGAGGCGCACGTGACCGGCCTGGACTGGGCGCCGGTGCTGCGCGTGGCGCTGGAGAACGCGAGGAAAGCGGGCGTGCACGACCGCTACGACATGCTGCCCGGCAGTGCCTTCGACGTCGATTTCCGCGGCCCTTATGATGCCGTTCTGCTCACCAACTTTCTGCACCACTTCGACAAGCCGACGTGCGTAGGGCTGCTGAAGAAGGTTCGCGACAGTCTGCATCCCGGCGGCAAGGCGGCCACGCTGGAGTTCGTGCCCGACGAGAGCAGGATTTCGCCACCCATGCCGGCCGCGTTCAGCATGACCATGCTGACTACGACGGTGGCCGGAGATGCCTACACGTTGAGCGACCTGACCGGCATGTATCACGATGCCGGCTTCACTTCAGTGACCAGTCACCCGATTCACATGAGCCCGCACACGGTGGTGATGGCGCGGGCGTAGGCGCCGAGCGCTCGGCCTCAAGCGGCGGTTTCGCTGTGCTTTCCCATCCCTGTGGCGAAATGCGTCGCAAGGATGGGGCACCCGGCCGAATTCCGTGCGGCGGCCCTCGATGGTTTCAGGAGATTCAGTTGGACATCCGGATGCGATCCAGGACGAATTCTGCGCGTTCCTCCACGGAGACGCAGGGCAGATCGATCAGGGTGTAGCCGAATCGCTGGTAGATCGCCCGAAGGTCGCTGTCGAACTTGCGCGCGAGGTGAAATGGCAGCTTGCGCTCATCGTCCGTGCAATAGATCTCCTCCCAGGCCGGAGCGATGAACGCCTGAGCGTTGTAGCGATAGAGGCGCGCGGCATTCTCGCCGGGCGGGAAGTCAAAGCCGAAGAGTGCGGCGTAGCCGACAATGTCGGGCATTCCGCGATCGAAGAGAACCGGCCCTGGTATCGCCTCGGTCTGCCCATAGACGCTCAACATCCGGGACAACATCAGCTCGACGAAGAGGCGCGGGTCTTTTTCCGGAACTCCGCTTCCCTGAATGCTTCGCTGCTCGGCCAGTATCGGTCGAGCGGGTTCAACGATTCCCCGAATGCCGCGCGTTTGCAGGTGTTTGAGCAGCGTGGATTTGCCGGCGCCGAATGCGCCGGTTAAGAGGAAAAAACGATCGTTGGTCATAACAGAACCATCCGGGCCGGCTTCATCGAGTTGCCGCGGCGACCTTCGGCGCGGCCGAAAGGGAAGCAGTATTTTGCCAAAACGGTCTAATAGCGCTCGAGGAACTCGGGATCGACCGGGTTCTCGAAGAGTGACGCGTCGCGCGTCACGATGGTCAGGCCGGAGGGCGTGACGAAGTAGCGGCGCTTGTCTTCGACCGGGTCGTAGCCGATGACCGTGCCTTCGGGAATATGGACGTCGCGGTCGATGATGGCGCGGCGGATGCGGCAATGCCGGCCGATGTTGACGTGCGAGAAGATGATGGTCGAGTCGATCTCCGAGTAGGAGTTGACGCGCACATCCTGCGAAAGCACGCAGTTGGAAACCGACGCGCCGGAAATGATCACGCCGGCCGTGATGATGGAATTGGTGGCCGAGCCGGTGCGCCCCGGCTCGCCGAAGACGAACTTGGCCGGCGGATACTGGCGGACACGCGTGCGGATGGGCCAGTTCTTGTCATATAAATTGAAGACCGGCGAGACCGAGCAGAGGTCCATGTTGGCTTCGTAGTAAGCGTCGAGCGTGCCCACATCGCGCCAGTAAAGCGCCTGCTTCTTGTTTTCATCGACGAAGCTGTAGGCCATCATTTTCTTCTGGCCGAGAAGGTTAGGCAGGATGTTGTGGCCGAAGTCGTGCTTCGAATCCGGGTCCTCGGCGTCGGCGATCAGCGCCTTAATCAGCACCTCGGTGTTGAAGATGTAGACGCCCATGTTGACGTCGACGGTTTCGGGGTTAAAGGGCGAGCGGACACTGGTCGAGGCCGGTTTCTCCTGGAAGCCGATGACCTCTCCGGATGGAGCAACCTCCAAAATGCCGAATTGCTTGGTTTCCTCGGGCGAGACGGGCAGGGTGGAGAGCGTTACGTCGGCTTTGGTTTCCCTGTGCTGCTCGAGCATGCGGCTATAGTCCATCTTGTAGATATGGTCGCCGGAGAGGATGATGACGTTCTGCGGCTGCTCGCTGCCGATCGAATAGATGTTCTGGTAGACCGCATCGGCCGTTCCCATGTACCAGTTGGTGCCGGTCCGCTGCATGGGCGACAGCAGTTCGAAGAACTCGCCCAGTTCCTGGGCCATGATGCCGGTCCAGCCCTCGCGGATATGGCGATTGAGCGAAAGCGCCTTGTATTGGGTGAGAATGTAGACCCGGCGCAGGCCGGAATTGATGCAGTTGGAAAGCGAGATATCGATAATGCGGTAATGGCCGCCAAAGGGCACCGCCGGTTTGGCGCGGTCGCGCGTCAGCGGAAACAGCCTCTCTCCGGCGCCGCCTGCAAGCAAAACCCCGAGGGTGTCTTTCATATCCGTATAGAGCCTGCCGACCAATTCCGGGGGGTTCCGGAAAAACTCGGTGCGATTTCGAGCACGAGGTCACACCCGACGCGCGAAACTCACCGGACGGGTGGAGGATACCATACCGAGATGAGACTGGCACCCTGGGTCTGCGGGCGCTTAGCGGCGAGAAAGCACGGTTCTCCAGATGAGACGTGATACCGGAGAGAAACCGAGTTGCATTCTCCGGTCCTTGGCAGGCCTGTTCGCAATCAGTGGGAATTCTCGTCGGAACTGTCTTCGTCGATGCCCTCCACGGAAATGCGCAGGGAGCGGAGAAAACTCAGATCGTTGGGAGTGAAGGCGCCGCCTTCACCGGCTTCGCCCGTCTCGGAATCGGAGGCTTCTTTGGACGAGACTTCGTTCAGCCCAATCGTGGCCTCGAGCATGAGCAGGACATCGAAACCGTGCCGGCGGATGTCCTGCACCACGCCGGCGATTTGTTCGCTCTCGATCACCGATTCGTGAATGGCCTCGCCGAGTTGCTGGATCAGTTCGCGTAGACGGGATGTCAATGTGCCTCCGTGGGCGGCGGCCAGCGCGGTTTTCGGCGCGGGAAGCGGCGTGAGGGATGCATCTACCTTACGTCGGAAGACGGTTCCGGGCAACTGGGAATCGACATGGGTTCGCATCCAGCCGGTCACTGCGCGTCGCTGCTACCATCATAATCGGAATGAAGCCTCACTCCATTGGCCGTACCCTGGGCATCGGGCTTCGCGTGGCCGGACGTGTTGTAGGGCAAAGGATTGCAGCCAGGGCCCAGGCCGAGTCCAAGGCGCAGGTGTCGGGTGCTCCAGCCGCGGGGACCGCCGTTCGAGCGGATGCGGCCGCAAAGGGACGCGCGGCCGGCGAGGCTGCGGCACGCACGGCAGGCGGAGTCGGACGCGGCGTGGTCGGCTTTCTGCGTCCCTTTCGTCGGGTGGGCGGAATTCTCTGGCTCGAAGTCTGCGGCGTCTTCTTTCTCTTGTTTGTTGTGGCGTTCGCGCCGACGCTATGGCGGACTCGCCTCAGCTACGCCCACGGCCCGGATCACCGGACTTTCTGGGCGGCGGCTGCGATCATGACGATCTTCTTGTATCTGGGCGTAACTTCGTTCTGGAAGGCGCGGAAGAAGTGACTTGGGCGCAGCGTTGTGCGCCTACGATGCACGCCGCGCGGGGCGCGTGATAGCCCAGATGAGAATCGCAGCCAAAGCGAGACCAATCAAGAGCAGGAAAGCCGAGCCGCCGCCACGGCCGAAATGGCCGAAGCGAAAAAAGCGAAAGCCGCCAAAGCGCAAGAGCGCCAAAACATTTGCCAAAGCTGCCATTTCCATACCTCCGCAGTCCGGACGCATTGCCGGCCGCTGCATTGGTTATGACCCGAGCGCGGCAGCCAAGTTGCTGTGATAGCCTGACATTCCGCCGATCATCGATTGCCCTTTCGCCACCACCGCCGCGGCGCGATCGCATAATTCAACTGCACCAGCACAATGGCCGCGATGCTGACCCATGGATGGATGAAGCAGAGCGCGGCGCCGGCGGCGTAGAGCGACTGCGCGATGAGGATGCGCCGGCAGATGCTGCCGCGAACTTCATCCGGAGTATCGGACTTTATAAGGTCCGCGCGCGTGGCGTACGACCAGCTCCAATAGAGCATCGCGCCGGGCAGCAGGATATTGAGCCAGTAAATGCCGAGCGCACCACGATAGGAGATGAATTCTGCCAGCAGCCGCGTGGAAAGCGGCAACATCGTAATCGTGAACAGGAATCCGAGGTGAATCCAGGTGAGGTCGCGCGTGCCTTCGTCGAGATGATTGAGCTGCGTCTGCTGACCCGCCCAGAGGATGCCCAGCGTGAGAAAGCTCATCAAATAGGCGACCCACTGGGGCGCGAGCGCCGCCAATGCCGTGAAGAGCTCGCGCTCGGAGTGCACTTGAGCCGCCGACGGAATATGCAGGTCGAGCACCAGCAACGTCATGGCGACAGCGAAGATGCCGTCGCTCAAGGCGGCCAGCCGGTCGAGATTGCGGCCCTGGATCAGGTTATACAAAGTCGGCATGGCAAGTTCGATTGTGTCTGCGGAGTTCGTCCGCCGCAACGGCCGCGATCAGGCATTCTCGTTTCAGTGCAGCAGTTCCAGCGCAATGGCCGTCATCGCCGTGACGCCGGTCGGGATTGCCTGCTGGTATTCCGGATAAAACAGCGCCGAGTGCAGGCTGGGCAGGGGCACACCGGTTTTGCGGCTTTCGGCGAGCTTCGCCGGGTCGGCGGCGCCGAGCCAATACATCACGGCGGGAATCCGGTTTTCGAGCGAAAACGCGCCCACGTCTTCGCTGCCCATGACGGAGTGCGCCTCGAGCACGCGGTCCTTTCCCAGGGCGGCAGCCGCATCGGCTTGAATGCGTTCGGCAAGCGCCGGATCGTTGAAGGTCACGGGCGTCGACTCGTTCACGGTGACGACCGGCATCCGGTCCGCGGGGATTCCGTAGCCTTCGGCGAGGCCGTTCGCGGTGCGGCG
>JASHTH010000380.1 GCA_030040655.1 Acidobacteriaceae bacterium
ATTGTGAAAGACAGCTTGCGCGAGGGCGCGCGGCAGGGCATCTGGGAGATTTTGACGAAAAAGCCGGTCACGGCCGGCGAGGCCGAAGTAGGAAGCAACCCGCGCTCCAGGAGCGCGAAGCTGAGAGCGGCGGAAAAGACAGCTTCTAGCTGTTAGCTCCTAGCTTCTAGCCTGTCGGTTTGAGCCCGTGGAAGTTACCGAGGACATGGCAGCACCTGAGACTAACGCCAGGAACGGAAGCACAGTCATCAAGTTCAAGCTAGGGGCTAGAAGCTAAGAGCTAGCAGCTCGTGAAGGAAGCTAGAGATCCAAGGAGTAACGAACATGGCGGCATGCGCGACAACCTGTTTCCCGGCGAATCCTCGCTGGAACGCGCGCGTAACAGCGCACAACGCGGAGCTGATGGCCCAGCAGCGCTCGCGCCGACGCGGCGTGCGCACGCCGGAGGTTTTCTTCACCAAAACCTTCGACAACTCGCGCCTGGTCAAAGTGCCCGATCCGGTGCGCGTGCGCGAAATGCGCCTGTTTTCGGCGGCGATCACGGTCCTTTTTTCGCTGGTCATGGTCTACGGCTTGCAGCACTTCAGCGCCATCGAGATCGGCTACCGAGTCGAGTCGGAGAAGCAGGCCGTCGATCAGCTACGCGAAGAGCATCGCCAGTTGAAGCTCTCCGAGGCGCAGCTCACGCAGCCCGGTCGCATCGACACCATGGCGCGCCAGTTGGGTCTTGCCGCTCCGCAGCCCGGGCAGGTGGTGCATCCCAGCGCGCGGCTCGATCCGTCAGCCCCCGTGGAAGCACGGGTCACGATACCGCAGACGGCGAAATAGCCGCACTGCGTGGTGCGCACCTACTTCGAACCTCAACGTCATGCAGCCGCCCGTTTACCAGGCCAGATTCAGCCGCACCAACGCGCCGCGCGCCGTTCCTTTCCGAGCGGCGCGTTTCTGGCTGATCTGCCTGTTTTTTCTGGCCTGGGCATTCCTCATCGCCGGTCGGCTCTTCTGGCTGCAGATCGTGCGCCACAACGAGTACGTAGAGCGCGCGCAGAAGCAGCAGCAACGTACCTTTGAGATTGCTCCGCGCCGCGGCGTTCTCTACGACCGAAACCTGCGCGAGCTGGCCATGACCGTGCAGGCCGACTCGATCTACGCCGTCCCCAGCGAGATCGACGACAAAACGGGAGCCGCGCACACGCTCGCCGCCATTGTGCATTCCGATCCTGACGACGCGCGCACGACCGAAGCGGCGATCGCCGAGCGGCTGCGCAACGGTCATGCCTTCGCGTGGGTGGCGCGCCGCGTTTCCGCCACCACCGCGGCTGCCGTGCGCGCCCTCGACATGAAGGGCATTTATTTCCAGAAGGAGTTCGAGCGCGTCTATCCCGACAACCAGATCGCCGCGCAGGTGCTGGGCTACGTGGGCGCCGACGACGAAGGCCTGGGCGGCCTGGAGGAAAAATTCGAAGCGGAGCTGCATGGCGTGCCCGGCCGCGTTTTTACGGCGATGGATGCGCGCCGCCATTGGCTGGGCTCGACCGAGCGCCAGCCCGAACCGGGCGAGAACCTGGTGCTGACCATCGACGAGAACATTCAGTTCATGGCCGAGCAGGCGCTGGACAACGTCATGCAGCGCACCCAGGCGGCCAACGGGACGATCGTCGTGCAAGACCTGCACACCGGACAGGTCCTCGCGCTGGCCATCCGGCCCACGTTCAATCCAAACGACGCGCGCCACACCACGCCGGCGCTGCTGAAAGATCACGCGGTGAGCGACGTCTACGAGCCGGGCTCGGTCTTTAAGCTGGTGACTTATTCGGCGGCGCTCGATCAGCACGTCGCGGCGCCGGATGACAGGATCGACTGCCAAGGCGGACAGATGACGCTCTTTGGCCGCGTCATCCACGACGACAAGAGCGACCACTATGGGGTGATCACGGTGCACGAGGCGCTCGAGCACTCCAGCGACGTAGCGGCCGTGAAGCTGGCGCTCAAGATCGGCCAGGGCAAATTCAGCCGGTACATTCACAGTTTCGGATTCGGCAGCCGTTCCGGCATCGAGCTGCCCGGCGAAACGCGCGGCTTGCTGCGGCCGGTGAACAAGTGGGGTCTTACCTCGATTGGCTCGATCGCCATCGGGCAGGAGGTCGCCGTTACGCCGCTGCAACTGGTGTCGATGGTATCGACGATCGCCAATGGCGGCATTTATCTTCCGCCGCACATCCTGATGCCGGCTCAGGAGGGCCGTAGCGGCGAACAGGCGCCGGCAGCGCTGCAACCGCAACCCTTCAGGCTGGACGACGACCTGCCCAACCCGCTTCCGCCCGGCGCGCATCGCGTCATTTCCGAGCTGACGGCGGCGCAGATGCGCAAAATGATGGAAGGCGTGGTGCTCTACGGCACCGGCACGCCGGCGCAACTCAACGGCTACTCGTCGGGCGGAAAGACCGGCACGGCGCAAAAGGTCGATCCCGTCACGCACCTCTATTCCAAAACGATGCACATCGCCTCGTTCGCCGGATTTGCTCCGGTGAACAATCCGGTGATCTCGGTTGCCGTGATCGTCGATTCGCCGAAAGGGCCGTCATACTATGGCACCGCGGTCTCCGCGCCGGTGTTTGCCGAGGTGGCGCAGCAAGTGCTTGAGTACCTCGGCGTGCCCCACGACATCGATATGCGCCCGCCGCGAAGCCTGGCCAAAAACGAGACGCCCGAAAAGCCGGCCGTCGAAGACGATGCGGAGGATTCACAGGGAGACATCAACGCGCTCTACGCGGCGGCCAACGATCTTCCCGCCGACGATCCGCTGCGCGCGCAAGCCGTCGCGAGTGCGGCGGGCGCAGCGCCTGAGAAACCGGCCGCGGTCTCCTCTGCGCCTGCTCATGCTGAGCCGCTGGACGCACAAGCTGTCGCCGCTTCGACCGGGAATCCCGTTTCACCATCGCCTGATGAAGCAGCCAAAGCCAACATTGCCGTCGTCACAACAGACGACAAACTGCTGAAGGTTCCATCGCTGATCGGTCTTTCGGAGCGCAAAGTCATTGAGGCCTCGGCTGCCGCAGGTCTGCAGGTGCGGCTGACCGGCAGCGGCACCGCGCGCGAGCA
>JASHTH010000381.1 GCA_030040655.1 Acidobacteriaceae bacterium
ACTTCCTGGATGACTGGATGTTATTCCTATCAGCTCGGAAATCTCGGCAGCGCCGCCGCGATCTCGGCGTCCAGCAATTATGTTCGCGTGAGCCAGCAGCTTCAACTCCAATCCAACGGACTCTCGCTTGGCAGCGGGTTAACGTTCTCTGTGAATGGGATCCCAGGCGGCAACGCGGAAGTCGGCACCATCAATAGTGCCGGCCTTTATACCGCGCCGGCGGTTGTTCCCACGCCCTATACGGTCAAGATCACGAGTACTTCGAATACCTATCCCAGCGCCCCTCCGGGATCGCTGTCGCTGCAAATCTGGAACCCGATTCCGGTCCTCGGCGCCGTCACTCCCTCGGGATTCTCCGAAGGAACAACGACTGTCATTGTCAACGGCTCCAAGTTCATTTATGGCGCGCAGATCAAGTGGAATGGCGCGCCGGTGCAGACCACGTATGTTTCCGATACCCAGATGGTGGCGTCGATCGACGCTCCCACTCCCGGAACTTATCCGCTTACGGTGACCAATCCCAATCCGGGGTCGGCCAGCGCCAATCCGCTCGCGATAAAAGTCGGTCCCGGCCAGGTTGTGCTGCAGATCGAGCCGAGCAGCGGATTCGACGTGCGTGTGGGAAACCAGTTGTACCTCGGGCTGATGGTGAATGGGACCGATAACCCCGCCGTGACGTTGAAGGTCAACGGCATTCCCGGCGGCAACTCGGAGGTGGGGACTGCGGTTTCAAACAAGGACGGATCGATTACGTACACCGCGCCGCTTGTCGTTCCCACGCCCAGCAACATCGTTCTGCTGACGATTACGAGCGTCGACAATCCGAAGGTCGCGATCGGCCAGAACATTCAGGTGATGAATCCGATCCCGATTCTCAACTCGGCGACGCCGATGTCGTTCAATCCGGGGCCGGCCACTATTGTGTTGCGCGGGTCGAAGTTCATCTCCGGCGCGCAGGTGCTGGTGAATGGAAGTGCGCAGCCGGCGACCTTCGACAGCGGAACGCAATTGACGGCGACGGTGGATTTGACCGAGCCCGGCAATCTCGATCTGCAGGTGCTGAATCCAGCTCCGGGGCCGGCGATGTCGGCGGACCTGATCGCGCTGGTGAATGGCAAGCCGCCGGAGCCGGTCGTTTCGCCGGAAGACGCTTCGCGATTCCTCGAGCAGGCGACGTTCGGCGCGACCGATGGCGACATCCACCACCTGTCCATGATCGGCTACCAGGCGTGGCTCAACGAGCAGTTCGCCATGTCGCCGTCGCCGCAGGAACCGTCGGTGGAGCAGCAGTTGATCATCTTCAACCCGCCTTGCGCCAAGGGTGATTTGAAGTGCAACGCCGCGCTTTTCGTCCAGAACGACTCGGACGAAGTGCTGGTTCAGGACTCCTTCTGGCAGCAAGCCCTGGCGGCGAACGATCAGCTTCGCCAGCGGGTGAAATATGCGCTCACCCAGCTCATGGTGATCTCCAGCAACAACTCGACGGCGATTCAAAGTATGCCGCGAGGCGAAATGAGCTACTACGACTTGCTGGGCAAGGATGCCTTTGGAAACTTCCGCCAGATTCTTCAGGACGTTACGCTGAGTCCGATGATGGGCCAGTTTCTCTCCATGCTCGGCAACGACAAGGGCAACGCCACCACCGACCCGGACGAAAACTACGCGCGCGAGGTGATGCAGCTCCTCACCATCGGGCTTTGGGAATTGAACGAGGATGGCACGCAGAAGCTCGACGCCCAGGGACAGCCCATTCCGACGTATTCGAACGTGGACGTGATGGGACTGGCCAAGGTCTTTACCGGCTTCAGTTGGAACGTGCCGGGCAACGAGACCGAAGATCCGTGGTCGAACTGCTGCATGTGGGTGGGCCCTGGCTATGGAGAAGAACTCGAGCCCATGAAGAGTTACTCCAGCCATCACTCGACCCAGGAAAAGCAGTTTCTCGGCAAGACGATTCCTGCCGGCGGGCCGAATGCCGACGACGATCTGAATACCGCTCTGGACACGCTGTTCAACCATCCCAATCTTCCGCCGTTCTTCTCCAAGCAGATGATCCAGCACATGGTCACGAGCAATCCCAGCCCCGCCTACGTCCAGCGGGTCGCCAATGTCTTCAAAGACGATGGACTGGGAGTGCGCGGAGACATGAAAGCGGTGATTACCGCGATTCTGATGGATCCCGAGGCGCGCGATGCGGCGACCGATTTCCAGAATCCGCAGTATGGCAAGGTGCGGGAATCGCTCATCCGCTACACCGAGTGGGCGCGCGCCTTCACCGCGGAATCGCGCACCGGAGCCTACTACTTGGGCACCACCGAGGATCCGATCTTCGGGCTGGGCGAAATGTGGCTGCGCTCGCCGACCGTCTTCAACTGGTTCAGCCCCGGCTATGTCCCGCCCAATACCAGCATTGAGAGAGCCGGGCTGGTGGCGCCGGAGATGCAGATGACCAATGTCTCCACGGTGGTCGGCTACATCAACTTCATGCAGGACTCGATCGGCAGCGATCCCCTCAACGGCGCCGACATCTTTTCGTCCTACGCCACGGAAATGCGGCTCGCGGGAAACCCCGATCAGCTTCTGGACCGCATGAATTTGCTGCTGATGGCGGGCGAAATGAGCGCGACGTTGCGCAGCCAGATTCTCGACGCCGTGGAATCGATCCCGATTCCCTCCGGCAATTCCAACGCAATCAATGCCGCGCTTGCCAGTCGCGTGAGAACGGCGATCTATCTCACCATGGCGTCGCCAGACTTCAGCGCGCAATTCTAAGGAGGATACGATGTGCACATGCAAACACGATCGCTCCCGGCGGCATTTCCTGCGAACGGCTTCGTTGGCCTCCATGGCGGGGTTTTATGCCAGCCCTTTTCTCATGGAATTGAACTCTCTTGCCGCTTTGGCCCAGGAGGCCGGCGGCTCCGACTACCGCGCCCTGGTCTGCCTTTACCTGCAGGGCGGTAACGACGGCCACGGCACCGTCATCGCCACCGATCCGGACTCCTATAGCGCCTTTGTGCAGGCGCGGTCGGGGGCGCCGGGGCTGGCGTATCCCAAGAGCGAGTTGTTGCCCATTACGCTCAAGACGCCGCAAAGCGGCCGCACCTTTGCGCTCAACCCCGCCCTTGCGCCGGTGCAGAATCTGTTCAGCGCCGGCCGCGCCGCCATCGTGGCCAATATCGGCACGCTGATTGCTCCGACATCGAAGGCGGCGATCAACAATAACACTGCGGATTTACCAGATTCGCTCTTCTCGCACTTCGATCAGACCGCCGCGTGGCAGGCCATCGCTTCGAATCTGGGCAGCGGCGAGCACGTCGGCTGGGGCGGCGCGGTGGCCGACGCCATCGAGAGCATGAACATGAATTCGAACTCCATGTTCACCTGCATTTCCACCGCGGGCAACGCCTTGTTCCTGGCCGGCGAAACCTCGTATCAGCTCAACGTCACGCCGGCGGGCCCCATTCCCATCTACGGATTGGCCCAGCCCGCGTTTGGCGGCACGGCCAACGTGCTGCGGTCGATTCTCACCGCCGACGAAACGAATCTTTTCGCCAAGGAATACGAGGCCGTCATCAATCGGGCCATGCAGGCGCAGGCCATACTGGCCAAGGCCATGCCGCCGGCCGGACAAGGCGGCATTCCCAATGCGCCCCCATTCCTCGACCCGATGACGAAGAAGCTCATGGACAACCCGCTGGCCGACTCGCTGCAGACCGTGGCGCGGATCATCGCCGGCAAGGACATGCTGGGCGTGACCAGGCAGATCTTCTTCGTGCAGCTTGGCAGCTTCGACACGCACAACGACCAGGCGACGATTCACGCGCAGTTGCTCACGCAACTCGGCGAGGCACTCGAGTACTTCGACGGCTTGATGATCAACATGGGACTCGGCAACCAGGTCACCACGTTCACCGTCTCCGACTTTGGGCGCACGCTGACCTGCAACAGCAACGGCACCGACCACGGCTGGGGCAGCCACCACTTCGTCGTCGGTGGCGCGGTGCAGGGGCAGGATATGTACGGCCAGTACCCGGTCGTCGGCGCCAATCAGGCCAACGACGTGGGCGCAGGGCGGCTGATCCCCACCACGGCCGTGGATCAATACGCCGGCACGCTGGCGCGCTGGTTCGGGCTTTCAGACAGCCAGGTGCGGCTGGCGCTGCCGAACTTCGGCAACTTCGGCTCGAGTCCCTATATGGGATTCATGGGGTAGAAACAAAGGTCAGGCCGTTCCAGCCTGTTACGTGATTCAACCGGGGGAGCTCCAGGTCTTTCGCCGCGTCCGGCTGCGGCGGAAGACCTGGGCGGGTGGTGCGTGAAACGCGGTTGGTCCGGGTTCGTGCCGGCGAGATTTCCGTATTGGCGATCATTCGGGCATTACGTTCCATGAGTGCAGCACTAAGGCCAGGCATTCCCTGGGACTGGTTTAGGGATGTGAGTCCGGCAATTGGATCAGGTTCG
>JASHTH010000382.1 GCA_030040655.1 Acidobacteriaceae bacterium
GCAAGGCCAGCGAACTCAATGGCGGCGTCCTCCCTCAACCGCCTCTGGTCTGGAAGGTCGCAAATGGCGAATTGAGCATTCGGGCGCTTACAGAGAATAAACGGCCCAAAGGAGCGACGGCGCTTGCCGTCGCTCCCTACTGGAATCTGTCGGACGACGGCCGCGTGTGCACCGGCACCATGCGCCGGCCTGATAGCGCAACGGTTGCGGCAATCCCGGCCTGGGAGCGCGGATTCTACGAGAGTGCATTTACGCACGCGAACGTCGGCCGCCTCACGCGTCACCAGGGAGGATTTGAGAGTCTTTGGGAATCGCTCAAAGGCAAACGCAGCCGATTTCCAGCCGAAACATTGATTGAGTTGCCGCAGACGCTCGTTGAGTTCGTGCGTGGAGAGCGAGGCCACCATGCGCATTGAACACACTCTTTCCCTTCGCGCCGATCCCCGAAGGTCGATACGCATTCTCGTTGTCGGCGCCGGCGGCACCGGAAGCGCGATCACGATGGGTCTCCCGTATCTCGACCAGGCACTGCGCGTCTGGGGACGGTTCGCCGGACTTGACGTTTTGTTGATGGACGCGGACATGGTCTCCGAAACCAACTGCGTCCGCCAGCCGTTTTCTATCTCCGATATCGGCCTAAATAAGGCGACGGTGCTCGTCAATCGCATCAATCTCTTCTGGGGAACGCGCTGGCGGGCCGAGCCCGGAAACTTCGACGAGCGGACGTTCGAGAGAATCCGGGACACAACAGTCGATTTCCTCATCGGATGTGTAGACAGCCGCGCGGCGCGCAGCGTCATTGCGCGATCACTTGTGAAAACGAACAATCGTACAGCCTATTGGCTCGATCTCGGGAACAATGCGACAAGCGGACAGTTTGTGCTGGGCCAGCCACTCAACGGCAGAAACCGTCGCAAGGCGGAACGGCTGCGTACGGTGAGTGAGCTCTACCCTGAAATTGCCGACGCCGATGCTGGGGAAGACGCAATCCCAAGTTGTTCGGCAGTCGAGGCTCTCGAACGCCAGGAACCGTTCATCAACCAGACGCTTGCCATGAGCGCCCTCGCAATGCTCGCGCGGCTGCTGCGCTATGGGAAGATCGCGCACCACGGTGGCTTCTTCAATGCTGCAACGGGCAAAATGACGGCTTTACCATGCGATCCCGAAATCTGGCGGAAGACCCGGCGGCGCAACCGGAAGATGCAGGCAAAGCTGTCGACTCGCTGAAGCCCGCCCCGGAAATCGAAGACTTCCACCCAACACACAAGGAGGAGTTCTCATGTTCAAGGAGCTTGTTCCCATCCTGCGCAGTCGTGCCGTGCTCATGACGGCGACTGCGCTCGACGACGATCAGATTCGCGTCAATGTCGTTCCCAAGAAAATCAAGGACGGCGACAATGACGCCCTCACTACGCCGCTGAGCGTCACCGGCACTGCCGAAGAACTGGACGCACAACTGGCGTCAACTCTGGTTGGCTTTGTGGCGTCGCATCTTCAGATGAAGAGCGCTCTCGAAAAGGCGAAGAGCGAGATGGACGCCGCCACCAAAGCTGCGCAGGTCGAAGCGCGCTCCAAAGCGAAGACGCAGGTCAACAGGGCACCGGCAAAGGTCGATGCCGCACCAGCCGCCGCTGTCGCGCAACCCGCAGAACCCGCAAAACCCGTTCCGGCAAAGTCTGCCTCGCTTTTCGATCCTCCCGCTTCGCATGCGTCGGCGCCAGTTGAAGATGAAGACGAACCGGCTGGCGACGAAAGCTACACCCCCGAGCCCGAGGAGATCGACGAGCTGGATGAGGCTGCCTGATTGCCGCCCGCACGGCTCAGTTCTGTGCGTCTTATCCACACATTCTCCACAACCAGTCACAGGCGAGGAAGCCTTTCCCGCGGCCCGATTTCTGCCCAAATCCATCCACGTAACCATTGCATATTGTGATGGTTACGTGGGAAGCGGTGTAGATTTACCATCGGCCCATCACCGGACGGATCTCCGCCAAGATTCCTCACCGGGGCTAGCGAGATAGACTTTCGTTTTCTATTCGCCTATCCTTTCCGTATGTTCCAGGGACCTTCAGCGCGAAAGACCTTCGTTGTCGTGTGCAAGAAATGCCGCCGGGACGTCCCAACCGGCATGGCTGAGTTCCCATTTCAATCCATCATTGTGGAGTGCGCGCTGTGCGGCGAGAAGCGCCGCTATCTGCCGTCCGAGATCTTCCTTGGACGGGTCGATCAGCTGGTGGCGCGCCAGCAGCGGGCCGGGGGGCGCTGATGTTCGATCCCAACGCCAACATGCCTCGCATCAACCGGGGAATGGTGTACCTCGGCGCGTGCCTGATCGCCGGCATCCGTCTGGCGCGCGAGCGGCAGGTCAATGTGCGAGTGATCCCAACCGGCCGCGCAATCGAAGAATCGATTGATCTGGCGCATGAGATATTTAATTCTGTGTTTCGCAAAGTGCCGGACAAAGTGAACGAGAGGTAAGGCCGAATGTGCGGGCGATACGGCAGACGGGCGGACAAGCAGCGGATCGCCGAATGGATGCAAACGCACAACACGAGTGTCTTCGACGATTCCTATTTCGAGCCCTCCTACAACGTCGCACCGCAGAGCTTCCAACCGGTCGTGCGGCTTGATCCGGAGACGGGTGAGCGCGAACTGACCGTCATGCGATGGGGGCTCGTTCCGTTCTGGTCAAAGGATGGCAAGGCGGCATTCAACACGATCAACGCCAAAGCCGAAACGGTCGCGACCAGTCCAGCGTACCGGGAAGCATGGAAACGCCGCCGCTGCCTGGTGCCTGCCGATTTCTTTTTCGAGTGGAAGAAGCTTGATGAGAAGACGAAGCAGCCGTATGCCATCAGTTTGCGGAGCGGCAGTTTGTTCGCGTTCGCCGGCCTCTGGGACAGGTGGAAGGACAAGGCCACGGGTGATGAACTAAAGACATACACCATTCTGACCACAGACCCCAATGAACTGATGGAGACGATTCATAACCGGATGCCGGTGATCCTGGCCCGCAGTGATTACGAACGATGGATGGCTCCGGCCGAGCCGTCGCATTTGCCTGTCGATTTGCTTCGGCCATTTCCGGCTGAGGAGATGAAGGCATGGAAGGTGAGCCGAGCGGTCGGAAACATCCGGAATAATAATCCGGCGTTGATCGCGCCGGGGTGAGGTATGAGAGCGTGTTCACAATCTGTTCAGGCGTATCCGTGTTCCCTTGTCCCATCTCGGGCTGCTTCCGTACCAGTTTGTCTCACTCCGTCTGGTGCAGAATTGGCCGGTCAGGCCAGCAGCAAACCGGCAATATGCCGGAACGGGCGACGTAAGGCACTATCCTTCGGATCGCCAGGCGGCCTTGAAGTGCCGGAAGCCCAGATTGCAGGGGCCGGAGAGTGGTTTCCGACCCAATGGACAGGATGCTCGAACACTCCATGAACTAATTGATCGTATACTTCGCCTTCGAGACCGGGCTTTCGGTGTAACCTGGGGCTACGGCAATGGCCTTGATCGTTTCCGTGCCACTAACGGTAATTGGCTTCGCATATTTGAATGATGCAGTTGTGGGTATGGCTCCGTGGAAGGTGTAGTAGATCACAGCTCCTGGAGTCTTGTCTGCAATTGTGACGGTCTGAGCTGCGGAATAAGTGCCCGCCTCGGGAGTGAACGTCGGCGCCAATGCGGTTCCAAGCGGCATGATGGTAAGTTTGGCGTCTTCGAAGGCGAACCTATAGTTGGCTGCGGCGAGTGTCCCCAGCTTGATGGTGATCGGGTAAACTCCGGGAAGTGAACCCTCCTTTGCTGTTGTCGATTCCGACGGCTTGCCGCTGAGACGGTTACGGTTCTCTCCATTCACGAAGCCTTTTAGTGTATACGTAAGACGTGGAATCGGCTTGCCGTCGGCCACCGAAGCGTCAGAAGCAATTACGGTGATGGTGGCCTTCTTTACTTCTATCTCCACCATCTTTGTTACCGT
>JASHTH010000383.1 GCA_030040655.1 Acidobacteriaceae bacterium
AGACGGCAAGTTTCTCGCGATCCGGATGCCGCATCGCAGGGCTCGGGGTCGCATTGCGCGCGTCGACGCTCTTCTCCTCCCCGGCTCCGTAGAATTCCGGGTGGAGATAATAGCCTCGTTCGCGGGCGGGCTTGTTCTCCTCATTGGGAATGCGGTGGGCATTCGCCCACGGATCCTGGCGAATCCCGGTAACCTGCCACGAGACCTTTACATTTGGTGCGCTGGTCCTTATGACAAACCGGTTGCCGGCGATCTCTTTGTCCACGATCGCCTGCGCAAACTGGCCGATTACCGTGAGCTGGTAGCGGAAATCGCGGTTGAGCGCTTCGAAGTAAGCGGGCAGAACCACCGTGGCCAGGCCCTTTTCATCCGTCGTGATGTTGCCGTTGTAGACGTTCATCATGTCCGGCGATTCGACAAACGAGTGATAGAGGAACTTGTTGGCGGGATCGATGGGATCGTCGATTTTGAACGATCCCCCTGATTTGGAAGTGCTCCCGACGACGTCGAGATCTCCAGCGAACTTTCCGTTGCCGCCTCCATCCACGTGAAACTCGTGGACGCCGCTGTCTTTCACCGCACCGACGAGGATGTAGCCCCCGGCGGCATTGTCGATCCAGGCGCCTACGCCGTCGCCGCTGGACGTGTCTACGTAAAGACCATTGGAATAACCGGTGGTTGCTCTGTTGACGGCGTACACGGCATCCTGCCCGGGAGCCGTGGTCTTGCCAAAGACTCCGACGCCAGTGAGCGACTCCCCGACGACGCCGTAGCCAGACCCCGTGGTGGTGGAAGAATAGCCCCACACCCCCGTGCAACCGTTGTCGCCTAAGCACCAGCCCACCACTCCGTTTCCGCCGGCGCCGCTCGAATCGCCCCAAACGCCGGCAGAGTAACCACTTGGGCTTGCAGCTCTGCCGTAAACGCCGTCGCCGTAGCCCGTTGTGGCCGAACTGACGCCCCAGACGCCGGCGGAACCATCCCCGCTTGACGTTCCGTAAACACCTGCGCCGTCGGGTGTGCTGCTCGCGCCGTAGACCCCATCTCCCACTCCGGGGGTCCCCGAATTTGTTCCCGAATTTGTTCCTTGAATCGCGCTCAATTTGCTGTCCGAAGTCTTGGACAGCAGGGGAAGCTCCGTGTTGTCTACTATCTCCAGTGCAGCCGTTGGCGCGATGGTTCCCACGCCGAGGTTGTGCGTTGTCTTGGTCTCGTAAATCGTCGAGCTGGCGAGTCCGGAAGCACTCGTCCACATCGGCAGATAGTCCGCAGTCCCGCCGCCGGTGATCGTCAAAGAGTGCGCATTCGATGAACCGGCCGCTTCTGAAGCACCGGCGTGCGGGCTCGCGGCGCCTGGTGAACCTGCTTCAGGAGGCACAGCCGGGGCAAAGGCCGACGCCGGCTTGCCGCCAAGCGTCTCGGCGTCGCCGGCCTTGAGGGCAAAGGGCACGCTTACCAGCATGATGCGCGGCTGTTCGGCTTCTCCCTGGCGCGCCACGCCCAGCCACTGCGCCTGGGCCGCATTGAAGAGCTCGATCGGCAGGCCTTCGGGCTGCGAGGAGCCGAGCAGCACGGAGTAATGACCGGTCGCATCCACATCGACTCTCTGCGTCTCCTGCCAGAGCGGTTCGCCGCCTGCCTCGTCGGAATAGAGCGCGAAAACCAGGTCGACGGAGGCCGGAGCGCCGGTCGCGCCCGACGGCTGAGCCACCTCCCCGTTGATCCGGATGAGGCGCGGCACCTGAATCGTGGTCGTTGTGGCTCCGGCTGCGGTTTGAGCGCTCGCTGCGATTGACGGGAATGTGAGCGCAAGAGTCAAAAACAGGCCCATGGATCCAACAGAACGCATGTACCCTCCTGAGATCGTTCGTGTAAAGGGGGAGCAACTGGGTCGGAATGGGCAATGATCCGTTCCCAGGACCGTGAAAGTCAAGCATTTTGAATTTTAGAAACTGCGAAATTTGTACAGAAATGTACCCTATGGACTGCCGACAATTCCGCCGATGGATGAGAGTTCAAGTATCGAGGCCTGCTCATCAGGACTCAGCTGCGCATCGAATCCGGAAGCTCCGGCCCAGGAAGTCTCATCCGCGAAACTTCAGAATTGGCGCTGATTCGATCCGAACTTTGCCAATACCCGCACCGCATAGATCTTCAAGGCGAAATCTATCAGGATTGCTGTGTCCGCTATGGTCACGCGGTTCCGTGTCGATAGTCACTTATCCGCTTTGGTTCTGGTGGTCTGATTATGGCGGATAGTTCTGTCTCCCCGAGGCGCATCACCCTCCTTATTCCACACACCCCTTGAGGCAGAACTCGCCATTTGCCCTTGCGGCACCGTTTCAAACTGTCCGGACGGAGCTTTCTTTCACGGAAATAATCAGGAAGCAGATAGCGCCTGGGCATGGTCGGGCTGATCGTTGTACGCTACTTTGTGGAGGAGGAGCTACTGGCTAGAGAACTCGAAGACTACGGAACCTACCGGTAGAGGGACCACCACTGGCTTGTGTAGCTCGTGTTGTGAGACTCTCCGATTTTGCGTGAGTGACAGCATCTAACGCAGAGGACGATGCTTCGGCCAAAGATGAACGATCCGATCGTTTTATGCTGGCCGGGCGGACGATCTCGCTTCCAACATACGGAAAGTTGCAGGAAAGACATGACGGAATCAGCACGGTTCGATTCTCATTTCTCAAGGCCTCAGGCCGAGCGGGCGGATGCTGGATCAGCGGATTCACGAAGGATGTTTTCACCAGGGATACGCAGAAGCTTGGCGGTCACAAGGACCGTTGTGTTGCTTGCCGGATGGCTGTGCCAGATGGCCGCCGCACAGACGCACGAATGGACATGGATGGGTGGGAGCGAGTATGCAAACCAAGCCGGGACATATGGTACTCTAGGCGTTTTCGCGAAAAGCAACATACCCGGCGCACGCGACGGCGCCGTTTCCTGGACCGATCACCAAGGCAATGTCTGGCTCTTCGGAGGGTCCGGGACCGGAGCGGTCCAGGTGGGCTACCTGAACGATCTTTGGGAGCTGAAGCCTTCGTCTGGCGAATGGGCTTGGATGGGCGGGAGCACAAAAGCGGGTCAAGAAGGTGTGTACGGGACTCGCGGTGTCGCCTCGGCGAGCAACGCGCCCGGCGCCCGCTACGGCGCGGCTGGCGGGACAGACCTGAACGGCAATCTCTGGCTTTTTGGCGGCTCCAACGGCCTCAACGACCTCTGGGAATTCAATCCTTCCACCAAGGAATGGACATGGGTAAGCGGCAGCAATCTCGAAGAACAACCCGGCAGCTACGGTCAGAAGGGCGTTCCGGCAACGGGTAATGTCCCCGGAGGCCGTTCAGTAGCGGTTCTATGGTTTGACCTCGGAGGCAACATCTGGCTCTTCGGAGGCAACGGGGAAGATTCCAGCGGTTTGACAGGCTCTTTGAACGACCTATGGGAATTCAATCTTTCCACCAAGCAGTGGACATGGATCAGTGGCGACAACTCGGCGAATCAGCCCGGAGTTTATGGCCAGCTTCGCATCCCTGCGGCGAGCAATGTGCCTGGAGCGCGATCCGGTGCGACGGGCTGGGTCGATCTAGAAGGAAATCTCTGGCTCTTTGGCGGTTCCGAGGGTAGCTCGGCGCAATCGTATGGCGAACTCAATGATCTGTGGGAGTTCAACTCGGCCACGCGAGAGTGGGCTTGGATGAGTGGGAGCACCACGGTTCCTTGTCTGGCGGATCAGCCCTGCGGTAAGGCTGGCGTATATGGCAAACTCGGCGTACCAGGCGCAGCCAACGCTCCCGGGGGGCGTGATTCCGCGATAGGGTGGACAGATCGCAGCGGCAGTTTCTGGCTGTTTGGCGGGAACGGCTTCGACTCGACGGGCACGGACTATTACGACATCCTGGGCGAGTTGAACGATCTCTGGGTCTTCAGCCCAGCTACGAACGAATGGACCTGGATGGCTGGCAGTAGCACACTCGGCGAAGTGTGGAGCGGATTGTACGCGGAAGCCGGGGTGTATGGTACCTTGGCCGTTTCATCTCCAAACAATGTTCCGGGCAGCCGGGCATCCGCGGCGAATTGGGTCGACGAGAGCGGCAATTTATGGCTTCTTGGTGGTGAAGGCTTCGATTCCACGGCATTTCATAGCCCGTTGAACGATCTATGGAGGTATTCGCTGCCTGCGACCGCTGTACCGTGTGCAACGCCGGTTATCTCGCCCTCCCCCGGAACCTACCCCGCGCCGTTGAAAGTTACAATCGGCGATTCGACCAACGGCGCAGTGATCTACTACACCCTTGACGGTTCGGCGCCAAGCACTTCGTCTCTCCCGTACAATGGCTCGATCACCATTGAAGCGAATACAACGGTACGCGCAATCGCGGTCGCCGTCGATTACTCAAACAGCGCGCCCGCCTCGGCCAAATTCACGATCGAGCCGTTCGTAGCTACACCGGTGTTCTCTCTTCCTGCAGGCGGCATCTACGGAGCGGGGCAGTTGATGACTATCTCCGATGCGACCGCAGGCGCCGAAATCTTTTTTACGATCGACGGATCCACACCGACGACCCATTCCGTTCGATACATATCTCCGTTTCTGATCAATGCAACGATGACCATCAAGGCTATCGCCGTCGCGCCTGGCCACAGCGATAGCGAGATTCGCTGGGCCTTCTACAGAATTGTCCCTTCACCGTCCGTACTGTCCGATCCCGCTACAAGCATCTCAGCCAATGGAGCCACTCTGAACGCCATTGCCAACGATTGGGGATGGGCTGGGAGCAGTTGGTTTCTTTACGGCACCAGCGCTTCGGCTCTCACTTTGTCCACTGCCAAAGTTGCATTTCCGGCTGCTACATCGGCGCAGCCGTTTAGCGCAGTTGTTGAGAATTTGCAAAACAGTACCGTGTACTACTTCGAACCGGTTGTCAGCTCGGTGGGAGGCATGAGCTACGGCCGGGTGCTCAGCTTCACAACTCCGGGTGATTGTGGGTGCGAATGAACCGTCTGCCGCCAGGAAAGCTGCATAGCGGCAGGTTTGCTTCTCGAATCCGGAAACGGCACGTCCTTTTGACCATCGAAAAACCAGGGCCCCTTGCGGAACCCGGCTTTACAGAAGCAGATCGGCGAGCACTTCAGGCCGGGGCTGGCGAGGGGTGGGGAGCCCGTTGAAAGCCCCGGGGCGGTCTTCAATTTGGATATTACTTGGATATTAAGTCGACTCGGCCAGGGCAAGTCTCTTCGCCAGACTTCCGGGGTGGCCATCGAGCGACTTCCTTCCGGCAACCACTCGCAGCGGGCCCCGCTCTAATTGCAGCGAGGGCGTTTCACTTCGCATCCACCGCGCACCGGAACCCCACCCTCCCGACCAGTCATACCCCGCAGCCATGATCCCGCCAGCTTCTCCGCTCCTGAGCTGCCCTTAGCTTCACGGCACTTCGACCATGGCGTACTTGTTGCCGTAGAGATCGACAAACACTGCCTCTGCGCCGTAGGGTCGCTTGGCAGGCTTTTGCGTGAACTCGACGCCTTTCGCGCTCAATTCTTCAAAAGCGCCATTCATGTTGCGCGTGGTGACTACGCAGGTGGGGTTCTTGCCCACCCGGTCCGGGTACCAGTTGGCGAGCAGGAACTCGACTTCCTTCTGTTCGGGCGGCGCCACGGTGAGCCAGCGCATGCCTTGTCCCGACATATCCTTGCGCTTTTCAAAGCCGAGCTTGCCCACGAACCAAGCCAGCGCCTGCTCTTGGTCGCTGACGGCGATGGTAATCGTTGCGACTTTCTCGATGGCAGCCATTGTGCGCCTCCTTTGTCTCTGTCATTTCACTTCGGAAGATTCGCCGCTGCTTTGCGCGGCTATGGCAGTTTAGGAAACAATGTAGCCGGAGAAATATCGTCAAGTCGACGCGACCAGCAGGGAGCGGCGACCTCGAGCTGAATCCCATGGACACACTATTTCCTAAACTGCCCTAGCACCTGAGAGATCTTGACGTTCACCTTGCCCTTCCAGCCCTGGCTCATGGCTTTGTACGCGAAGCTGTCGGGATCGAAGCCGGAGTGCTCGAGGTAAAGCCGTGTACCGCCGCTATCCAGCGGCGTGAGCCTCCACGTCACCACCGTGTCGAGCTCATTCCCGGAGCCCTCGGCCGCTTTCGATCCGCCGCGCCA
>JASHTH010000384.1 GCA_030040655.1 Acidobacteriaceae bacterium
AAATCGTTTCGCCCGCCGGACTCAACGACCGGCACATCCGCTTCCATGACGAAATATTTGGCGCCGGTGAGTCTCTTCACCTCGGCGCTGCCCGCGCAGTGGTCGTAATGCGCATGGCTGATGAGGAGGATCTTGATGTCGGCGAACTTGAATCCCAGCGTCTCGACGCTTTTCTTGATGAGCGGCACAGACGATTCAAGGTTGCTGTTGATGAGAATGTCGCCTTGCGGCGTGACGACGAGATACGATGCCAGGTCCTCGCTGCCGACGTAATAGAGATTGCCGGCAATATGGAAAGGCGGAAAAGCCCGCGTCCACGCTGCGGTGTCTTGCGCGCGCAACACAGTGGCCAACACACAGCATGCCGCCAAAAAAGACACGAACATCGTTCGCCGAGATTCCACCAGGCGGTGTTTGACAAGTTCCAAGGGGCACGGTCTTGTAACAGGGCATGGCTTCAGCCGTGCCGAAAAACCGGCAAGAAACGAAAGGGTTTTAACCCCTGAGAGATGCTTGTTGAAACGCAAGATGGACACTTTCGATTCGTCAGACACTGCCTAATGCGCCTCCATCGATTCCATTTCGCCTGTGAGCGCGGCAATCGCGCGCTCCAGATGCACGCCGCGCGAGCCTTTCACCAGGACGACGTCGCCGGGTTGCAGGTTTTGCTTGAGCCAGCGGCCCGCTGCTTCGGCATCGGGCAAAAAGAGCGATGCCACTCCGCCTTTACAGGCCGTAGTTGCCAGATGCTCGGCATTTCCCTGAACGCCGGCGACCAGATCCAGTCCCGCTTCGGCGGCGGCGCGGCCGCAGGCGGCATGCAGCGCCGGGCCCTGCTCGCCCAGCTCGAGCATCTCGCCGCCAACCAGAATGCGCCGGCCCGCCGGGCGCGAAGCCAGCGTGCGAATCATGGAGCGCAGCGCCTCGGGGTTGGAGTTGTAGCTGTCATTCAGAATGGTCGCGCCGTCGATCTCGATCACCTGGCCCCGCTTGTCCTGTGCCGTCAACGATTCCAGCGCTGTGATCGCGGCGTCGAAATCGACGCCCGCTTCCAGAGCCACGGCAAGTCCGGCCATGGCATTGGACGCGTTGTGCGCGCCCAGCAGACGCAGCGTCAGCCGCCCTTCGCGGTCGCGGGCGCGAAAGCGCACATGCAGTCCGTCGAGATCTTCCGTTGTTTCCACAATCTGCGGGTCGGCGCATGGGCCGGCGCCAAAGTAGATCACACGCCCCTGAAAGTCGCGGCCGAACTGCGAAACGTAGGCATCGTCGCAATTCAGAAATGCAACGCCGTTGGCGGGTAGCGCGGCCACCAGCTCGAACTTGGCGCGGGCGATTCCCGCCTGGCCCTCGGAGAAGTTCTCGATGTGCGCGGTGCCGACGTTGGTGACGACGCCCCAGTCGGGCGCGGCGATGCGGGCGAGCGCCGCGATCTCGCCGAGATGATTCATGCCCATCTCGATCACAGCGAATTCGTGCTCCGGCTCCAGGCGCAGCAACTGGAGCGGAAGGCCGAAGCCGTTGTTCAAATTGCCTTGCGACCTGAGGACGTTGAAACCAGCGCCGAGCGCCGCGGCGGCGGCTTCCTTGGTGGTGGTTTTGCCGGCCGAGCCGGTCACGGCCACCAGGCGCCGGCCCCAATGGCGGCGAACGTGCGCGGCCAGCGATTGCAGCGCCGCGAGCGTGTCTTCCGCGATGAGCAGCGGCACGGCAAGGACAGAGTCCGGCAGCGTGGCCGCGCGCGCTCGCGAAACCACCGCAGCGATCGCGCCGCGCTTCAATGCGGCTTCGATGAAGTCGTGGCCGTCGTGGCGCTCGCCGCGAACCGCGAAGAACAATTCGCCCGCATTCACCGTGCGCGAATCGATGGAGTAGCCTTCTGCAACAAGATTGCCGGCATGAGCTAAGCTTGCCGGCGCCTCAAGCACCGCGCCCGCGCCCATCGCCGCCTCTGCCAAGGTGAGCTTCATCGCTCTCTACCATATCCCAGTTCGCGCAGGATGGTGAGCGCAATCTGCGCATCGTCGAAGGGAATGGTGCGATCGGCGAGGATCTGTTCCTTCTCGTGGCCCTTGCCGGCGATGAGCACAATGTCGTGTGGCTCGGCGGCGGCGAGCGCCACGCGAATCGCCGCCGCGCGATCGGGCTCGACCTTGTAGCGAACGCCAGTGGCTTTGAGCGCGGGTTCGATTTCAGCCAGGATCGCGAGCGGATCTTCGGAGCGCGGATTGTCGCTCGTGGCCACGACGAGATCGCTCCCCCTCCCGGCGGCTGCGCCCATCTTGGGGCGCTTGGTGCGGTCGCGATCGCCGCCGCAACCGAAAAGCGTGATGACGCGGCCGCCGGAGCGCGCGGTCATCTGGTGCGCCAGCGCGGTCAGGTTGTGCAGCGCGTCGTCGGTATGCGCGTAGTCCACGATCACCGTGAACGGCTGCCCGGCGTCGATGGATTGAAAGCGGCCGGGAACGGGTTTGAGCTGCGGAGCGAAGGCAATGAGGTCGGCGAAGGGCACGCCTCGCGCATGAGCTGCGGCCATTGCGGCCAGCAGATTGAGCACATTGATTTCGCCGGCGAGCCGCGATGTCACTCTGCCCGATCCCGCGGGCGTATTCAGATCGAATTCCGCGCCGCCGGAAGTGAAGTGCACGTTGACCGCGCGCCAGTCCGCATCCACGGTCCCGCCCATTCCGTAGGCGCAGATTTGTGCGCCGGCCATGTGCGCCGCCTCGCACAGCTCGGCCGCACGACCATCGAGCGCGTTAACGACAGCTACGCGCGGCGCCGGATAAACCGTGCCGTCGAAGAGCAGCCGCTTGGCGGCGAAGTACTTCTCCATGGTCCCGTGATAATCGAGATGGTCGCGCGTGAGATTGGTGAAAACGGCGACGTCGAAGGGAATGCCGGCGGCGCGGCCCTGATCGAGGGCGTGGCTGGAGACCTCGGCGATCAGCTCGGTCGCACCGCGGCTCGCGCCTTCGGCCATCAGTTCGAAGAGATCGCGCGACTCGGGCGTGGTGTGAATGGAGGGGCGAATTTCGCCAGCCACGTGGTATTCGACCGTGCCGATCAGTACGGCTTTTCGCGCGGCGTAGTTCAAGAGCTGCTCGATGAGAAATGCCGTCGTCGTCTTTCCGTTGGTGCCGGTGATTCCCGTCGCCGCGAGCTTGCGCTCGGGGTGATCGAAAAATGCCGCGGAAGCTGCGGCCAGCGCGCGCCGGCCCTGTTCCACCTCGAGCGCCGGCAGTCCCGGCTGAAAGACCAGCAGATGGTCGAACATCTGCCCCGAATCGGTGATGACGCCGAGCGCGCCCGCGGCGATCGCCTTCTCGACAAAGCGATTGCCGTCGGTCGTGCCGCCTTTCATCGCGACAAAGACCGCGCCGGGCTTGATGCGGCGCGAATCGTATTCGACGCCGGTCACGACGCATTCCGACGCGCCCGCCTCGCCGACTTGGGCGACTTCCGCGATGAGGTCTTTCCACTTCATGCCGTGTTCGATTGTAGAAGCTTGCGTGGTCTCTGAAGCCTATCCACTTGACGCACCTGAAGCGCCATCTGCCCCAATGATCCGGTCGAAGATCAGCTCTGCAGCCGCCACGCACGCCGTTTGAACTGCGGTCCAATCGTGCCATCGCGGCGCGAGATTCTTGTACTCCGGCAAGTCAACCTCATCCAGGTCATATGGCATCGGCGCGGCGAGCTGCACCTGGAGTTGCTGCAACGGAGATTCTTCGTTAGGCTGCGGATAAAGCTCGTCAAACGAATGCAGCGCCCGTACGATTTCTTCGTCGCGCATCTGCGCGGCGAGAGCAGCAAAGTCAAGGTAGTCGCGTGTTGCATTGCGTCTGAGGATCAAGACCGCCTTAATCCGAAGCATTTCCCCAAGCGTCGGTACTGTGATTCTCTGGCCGAACCTCTCGATTTCCGTAGTCTCCAATGGACGCTCGCGAATCAATTGCCGAACGCCGGTTTCGATCCCGTCAAGGCTCCCCAGGATTTGCACTGGCGGCCGAATGCGCGCCGTTTTCCAACCCGCGACGGATTCCAGCTCGGCCAGTACTCGCTCGAAGCGCTCGCGAAGGTCGGTGAGGACATGATCTGCATCCGAAGAAAGCCGGTGACCCGCGTAGATCGCCGCTGCGGTGCCTCCCACGAGGACCGCGCCCGGCAAGACTTGTTGGGGATGGGCGGCAGATGACAGGACTCGCTCCCAGTCAGCCAGTTCCGAGGTGTCGCTCGGCATATCGCCTCCAGAAGTGGTACCGCTGCGCATAAGGGTCGTGAGCATGCGCGCGCGCGATGCGAAGGATTTTCTGCATGAGTTCGCGATCCCGCAGGGCAGCCGAACGCAAGTCGGCCCAATCCTGTCGCTTTCCGCGTTCGATTACGTCATCGAGAGCGACAAGGGTATAGCGTTCGTGATTCAAATGCCGGTGCAGCATTGCTTGCCTCATCGGACAGCTTAGTCGCGCCACCGGAACCCCCGTGGAAACCGTGGCAGGAGCTCTGTCGGACACGTCGATTCATCGATTATGAGCCAAGTTTAATAGGTCTGCGCTCTACCGCGCGCAGCGCACCACGATCTGCGTTCCCAGGGCGACCATGGTCCCGGGAGCCGGCGCCTGCTCGCGCGCGGTGCCGCTGCCGGTCAGCCGCACCTGCAGACCTGCGGCAGCCGAGGCCTCAATGACTTTGCGCTCCGAAAGACCGATCAGCGATGGAACCTTCAGCAGTTTGTCGTCTGTTGTGACGACGGCAAT
>JASHTH010000048.1 GCA_030040655.1 Acidobacteriaceae bacterium
GACGGCGCAATATCCCTGCGGTCCGCAGGTGTCGAAATCGAAAGGTTCGGCCAGCCCGTTCTTCTCGTCGAAGAGACCGAAGATGGTGTAACGTACGCCAAGGTTCAGGGTGAGATTCGGCCGTAACCTGTACTCGTCCTGCGCGTAGAGGATGTAGTCGTTCTTGCGCAATTCGTTGACAGGCAACGTGCCGGTCAAACTCGCTTTTCTGACCGCGTCGTTTGCCAGATTCTCTACCGAGGAAAACGTAATGGTTCCGTCTTCCGGGTGGTCCTGGTTCATCTGAATGCGGCGGTACTCCACTCCGGCTTTGAGGGTATGCCGGCCATGCGTCCAGGTCAGGTCGTCGTTGCCCGAAAACGAGTTGCCCGCGTAAATGCTGGTGTAATCGTAGTTCTCGGTGACAAATCCCGGTCCAATACCACCCTGAATCGCAATCTTGTAAATGATTCCGGCGTGGCTGTTGTTGTATTGGTTGTTGGTGGAGCGATTGAAGCCCGCATGGGCCTCGTTGACGAGGCTGGAATTGAAGACGTGCAGCAATTCCAGCGCGCCATTCACCGGTGCGGAGACCTTCTGCTGCAAGTCCGTCGCGGAAGCCGAAAGCGGCTGCGTGTTGACCGACCGGTCGTAGTTGAAGCGCATGAAGGCCGTGGTCTTGGACGAGAAGCGTTGGTCGAGGCGCAGCATGAACGAGTTTTCGTCCACCACCTGCGTGCACCTGCAGATCACAAGGTTGGTGTTCGGGTCGCTCGTGGCGTATTCAGTTGTCTTTGCACCTGCTCCCGGGAATCCCTGGATGATTGCATACACTGGCGAGGTGCTCGGAATCCCTTGAAACAACGGTGAGGCCGGATTCGGGACGTCGCCGCTTGCCGGATAGCCCCAATTCTGCCGGTAGGCTTCCGAGGCGAGGAAGAAGAACGTCTTGTCGCGCACGATGGGACCGCCCACCGATCCGCCGAACTGATTGAGACGAAGCGGCTGCTGAGGTTCCGGCTGAGTCACAAGACTAGGGGTCCAGACCGCCGGGGTACCCCATAGGGGAAGCGAAGCATCAAAGACGTTATTGCGCAGGTATTCGAAGAGGCGGCCGTGGAAGGTGTTTGTGCCCGAAGGCGAGGCGACGTTCAATTGGGCGCCGCCCGTGGCGCCTTCTTCGGCGGTTGCCATCAGCGAATCGACGCGGAACTCCGCGATGGCGTCGAGCGGAATGGCGAGCCGCACCCAGGCGCGCTGCGTCTGATTCACGATGTTGGTCGCGTCCACGCCGTCGTAGGTGAAGTTGCTGTCGTCGAGGCCGCGGCCAGCAAAGCGAACCGATCGCTGGTTGCCGCCGCCGGTGTCAATGGCGCCCGGAACATAGGCCGTCAGCTCCGACCAGTCACGGCCGTTCAACGGCAATTCGTCCGCCTGCTGTCTCTCGATCAAACCGGTCACCGCGCTGGTGCTGCCATCGATCAGCTCCGAACTGGCCGAAACCTGCACGCGCTCCTCTCCGCCCGCGACCTGCACCGTCGCATCCAGGGTGCGCGTACGGCCGATGACCTGCTCCACATCGACGAACTCGAGCTTCTGGAAGCCCGGGTGATCAATCGTCACCGAATAGACTCCCACAGGCAGATCTGGAATCACGTAACTGCCATCGGAGGATGAATCGGTTTCACGCCGCAGTTCGGTCGAGTTCTGCACGGCTGTGATATGCGCTTCGGCCAACGCACGCCCCGTGGCATCGGTGACCGTGCCGCTCAACACGCTCCGGTCGATCTGCGCGAATGATGAAGCGGCCAGAAAAAAGACTGCGCCCATTACGATGAGTGCGTGACGGCCTCGAAACATGGAAGACCTTGCGGTGAATTGGAGTTTGCCCTTCAGCACGCAATGCATGTTGCCCTCCCAACGACAATCGGATTCATCCGCCAACGTCGAGTTTTCACGCGCCGTGGTTCTTCGGCCGCCGGGCGCCAGCCGCTCGAGGGGCGCATTTGAACGCAATCTGAAAGTTCAGGTTGAAAGCGCCGAAGACACAGATCCGGCTTCCCCACTGAACCTGGGGAGCGCCTTCAGCTACTCCGGCAGCGGGCTTGCGAACGTCGCCAAGATTGCGAGGTTTCGATCGGACTCACAGATGGCCATGTGTCAGAGCGATCCGGGGGACACCTCAATTCCAATAGATGACAAATATGTAATCTCGCGTTGTTATCGGAGGGTCACACCCAAATTAAGTTCCGATCAATTGTTCACTTCAGCGAGACGAATGTCCGTTGCAGCGACATGAATGACGGTTTCAGCGAGACGAATGGGGCCTCTTGTAAAACGTGCAGTTTGTTGAACAATGGATCGTCTCAGGAGGGGTGCGTTCCGTGATGAGCAATCGACCTCATAATTCGATGCGCGCTTGATGATGTACGGCGATTTTGAATTTCTGTTCCCAATCGAGTTTCGCTCGTCGCGACGACTGGGCGATTCCCGAGATCAGCGGGAGAGCCTCCAGGCTGCCTCCCGAGTCGACCCAGCGATTCAGGAAAGCCAGGCGCAACTGCCGAAGCGTTACGACGCGCCTGCAGGTCTGCGCGGAAAGCAGCCGGCAACGACGCGAAACCCGCTCGAGCACAAGTCGGGGAGATCCGCCGAGAACAAACTCGCCGTTCGCTTGCCTTTGGCAGCGGACGCGGAACACAGCGAGCGCCTTGTCGCCCAGCGGGATACGCCGTGTCCTGGCTCCTCCCAGCGCCCCGATCGACAAACATCTCCGTTCGAAATCTACGTCCGACCAGCGGAGTTGGCAAAGCTCGGCCGGCCGGATGCCGGTGTTGGCGACGATCGAAACGACATCTTGAAAATCAATCGCACCGGGCATTGAATCGGCGGCGGAGACGAGCTCGGCGATCTCCTTGGGGGTGGGAAGAATGGAGCCACCGGCGCGGGGCCCAGAAGCGTGATCGAATCGACTCGGCCTTTCCATCCTGTATCCTCGCGACACTTCTTGCGCTTACGTCAACGAGAAAGAATTATCCCGCGCTCGGCAGAGCCGCGCTCAGGGCAACTGTGCCGGACCCAGCAGGGGAGTCTGAACCGGAGTTGCAACGCCCGGGAACTGCGTAATGGAGCTGGTTGCCGCGCTCGAGCCGAAGTTCGACACCCAGACATTCCCACTGGAGTCGACGGCAATTCCATAAGGTTTTTCGAGCTTCGCGTCCGGTCCGAAGCCGGAGGCCGGGGAGAGACTCCGTCCGGGTGAGGCAGCCTTCGCGCCCGCAAGCTCGGTAACGGTGTTGCCATAGAAGTTCGTGAGCCAGACATTGCCGGCACCATCGACGGCAATTCCGTTGGGATGGTTCAGCCCGCCGCCGGTAAAGCCGGTCGAGACGACTGAGACGGACCCATCGCTGTTCAGTTGCAGCTCACTGACGGTGCTCGAAGAGAAGTTCGCTGTCCACACGTGGCCCGTCACGCCGCTCGATGTTGAGATCGAGTCAGTAGCGACGCCCGACGTGCCTTCGCCTCCGCAGGAAATGGTTTGCACTTGGCTGCCATCGGAAGAGATGGAGGTCACCGACCCCGCCGGCGCATCCTGGCTCGCCAACCACGCGCGGTGACCGGCGTCGATGGCAACGGCAACCGGCCCGGCGAGCTGCGACGCAGCGAACCCGCCGGATCCGGAAATCGGCGAACCGTCGCTCGAGAATTTCGAGGCGCTTGAGTCTCCATAGTCCGCGATCCAGATGCTTCCGTCGGTGTCACCGGCCACAGCCACAGGAAAGTCGACGCCGCCGCCAAAGACGCCATTCTTTCCGGAGGTGACGGCGCCGCTCGAATTCAATACCGTGAGGCTGCCATGGCCGCCGTTGACGCCGGGAGTCACTTCGTTCGTGACCCAGATGCCGCCGGCTTTACCAATGGCGAGCCCATAGCTTTCATTGAGACCACCTCCGATAAAGCCGCCGGTGGGGGAAAGCGCAACGCCGGTGTTCGAGAATTCGCTAACGGCGTTGAAATAATCCGCAGCCCAAAGGTTTCCGTCTGCGTCGATCGCGATCGAGCCCGGACTATTGAGTCCTCCGCCGGTGAATGTCATTGCAAGGGTCCAGTCCGCAGGGGCGGAGCCAAGCGCCGGTTGGAAAGGAGAAGTCGGCGTAGCAATGACGAACAGCGCAGCGGCCTGATGAGAAGGATTGCGAGCGATATCCAGCGCCACATCCAGCGTATTGTCCGGCGCCGTGCCGCCGGGTGGCGTGGCGGCGGCAAAGAGCGTGTCGCAGGTCCCGGATCCCGAAGAGTTGACGCATGCGGCTAGAATGTCGGCCAGCGTGTTGATCTTTTCCAAGGGAATCCGGGCGCCGCGCGCCGCCGAGACTCCAGGCGCCGTGCCCGTCGATATGTCCGCGAAGTTGGCGGCGTTCGCCATTGCGTTGGACAAACCAGTCGGGTTTGTCGAACTGGTTCCTAGTACACCCTTCGCTCCAAGAAAGGGAGCCGTGGCCCAAACCGCGGCAACGGTAGTGACTTCATCGATAACGATCGCCGGGATCGAACCAAGATTCGCGCAAGGTCCCAAAGCAGCCATCATGGCAAGGGCCGGGTTGTCGACGCCCACTCCAGGGTCGCCGCCGGTCACTGTCAGATAAGTGGGAGTATGCGGGGAGGGACAATTAAAGCTCCCTGAAATCGCGAAGCCGCCATTCTTATCCGTGAAAACCGCCGGCATGAGGGCTTTCGCGCCGGTCCCATAGCCGGTGGAACCGGCGACAAGGAGCTGAACCTCCGCACCTTGAACGGGTTGTTGTCCCCCGAAAACCGTCCCGCTCACCTTCACGGTCTCTGGCTGAGGCGCCGGCGTGGACGGCGATTTCGTCCCGCCTCCGCATCCCGCGGCCAACAAGAGACACGTAAAGCAACATAGCTTGAAGAAAGCCGGGCTATGCGCTCCTCGCGTACGCGATGAATATCGAAGATTGTTGGTTAACTCGGTCATC
>JASHTH010000385.1 GCA_030040655.1 Acidobacteriaceae bacterium
GTTGATGGGCGCGGCCGTTGGAGCGGGCTTCCGTCCGGCGCGCCGCGCCGCATCGGTCGATCCCATGCGGGCCCTGCGCGCCGAATAGGAGAGTGCGATGGATTGGTTACGAACTTCGATCAGCCGCGGCGCTTCGCTCTTCGGCCGGCGCAAGATGGATGCGGAGTTCGACGAGGAACTGCGCGCGCATATCGATCTCGCGATCGCGGAGAATCTTCGCCGCGGCGTGCCTGAAGCGGAAGCACGCACCACCGCTCTGCGCGAATTCGGCGGCGTAACGCAGGTCCGCGAGCGCTATCGCACCGAGCGCGGGCTGCCCTGGCTCGAAGTGCTGGCGCAGGACCTGCGCTTCGCCATCCGCATGCTGTGGACGAATCCGGGATTCACCGTGGTCGCGGTGCTCACGCTGGCCATCGGCATTGGCGGCAACACCGCCATCTTCTCGATCGTGAATGGCGTGCTGCTCAACCCGCTGCCGTTCCCGCATCCGGACCAGCTTGTGGGACTGCACGAGAGCAAGCCGAATTTTCCCCAGGGCTCGATTTCCTATCTCAACTTTCTTGATTGGCGAAAGGACAATCGCACCTTCGCCTCAATGGCGCTGGCGCGGCGCTACTCCTTCAGCTTGACGGGCAAAGGCGATGCAGAGCAGGTGAAGGCGAGCTTTCTTTCCTCAGGCTTCTTCGCCGTTCTCGGAGTGCGTCCGCTGATGGGGCGCGAGTTCACCCCGGAAGAGGACAAGCTGGGCGCGGCGCCGGTGGCCATCATCAGCGAAGGATTATGGAGGCGCAAATTCGGCGCCGCGCCGGACATCCTTGGACAAATGATCACGCTCGACGGAAAGAACTATTCCATCGTCGGCGTGATTCCGGCGAAACTGCATCTGCCCAGAGTCAGCGACGACGATGTTTTCGCGCCCATTCCGCAGTGGACGAACTCGATCCTGATGCTGCGCGGCGCGGGACTCGGCTTCCACGGCATCGGCCGGCTCAAGCCGGGCGTAACGGTGGAGCGGGCGCGCGCCGACATGGAGCGCGTGACGCGCAATCTGGCCGCGGCGTATCCGAATGAGGACCGCGGCATCGGCGCCAGCGTGATTCCGCTGAAAGAGCAGATCGTGGGCGACACCAGCACCTTCCTCGAGGTGCTGCTGGCCGCGGTGGGGTTCGTATTGCTGCTGGCATGCGTGAACGTGGCCAGCCTGCTGCTGGCGCGGTCTGCGAGCCGCAGCCGCGAGTTCGCGGTGCGCGCGGCGCTGGGCGCTACGCGCGCGCGAGTGGTTCGGCAGTTGCTCACCGAAAGCCTCCTGTTGGGGATCGCGGCAGGCGCGATTGCGCTGATTCCGGCGATCTGGGGCACGCATGCCGCGATCAAGGTGCTGCCGGCGGCTCTACCGCGCGCTGGCGAGGTCGGCCTCGATTCTCGCGTGCTGGTTTTCACGATGGTTGTCTCGCTGCTGGCCGGAACGCTGTTCGGCCTGGCGCCGGCGCTGAAAACATCGCGTGCCAATCCGCAGGCTGCGCTGAAAGGCGGCGGGCACGGAGCGGTCGGGTCGAACCATCGCGTGCTGGGAACACTTGTAGTGGTGGAGCTGGCGATTGCGCTTGTGTTGCTCTCCGGCGCCGGGTTGATGATCCGTAGCCTGGCGCGGCTGTGGAATGTCGATCCGGGATTCAACCCGCGCAACGTGGTAAGTATCTCGGTTTCGCTGCCTCCGTCGATGGCCACCGCCTCCATGGACGAGACGCGCGCCAAGCTGCGCGAGCTGAATGAGCGCTTCGCGGCCGCGCCGGGCATCACGGCGGTTTCGCAGTCCTGGGGCGCGGTTCCCATCAGCGGGGAAGACGATCAATGGTTCTGGATCGACGGCCAGCCAAAACCGAAGAATCAAAATGAAATGAACTGGGTGATCGACTATATCGTCGACCCGGATTATCTGCGCGTGATGCAGGTGCCGCTGCTTCGCGGACGGTTTCTTACGCGCAACGACGACGAGCATTCTCCGCTGGTCGTCGTGGTCGACGACGTGTTCGCGCGCAAATTCTTTCCCGGCCAGGATGCGGTCGGCAAGCGCATTCATCTTGTCTCCGCCGGGGACAAAGTGGCGCAGATTGTCGGCATCGTGGGGCACGTCAAACAGTGGGGGCTCGACAACGACGCTATACAGTCATTGCGCGCCGAGTATTACCTTTCGTGCATGCAGATGCCCGACGATTATGTCGCCGGCTCACGCTCGGGAACGGGGATGATGCTGCGCTACGCCGGCAGCCTGGGCGCGACGCTCGACTCGCTTCGCCAGGTGAACAAGCAGATGAGCAACGAGCAGGTAATCTTCGGCGAGGAGAGCATGGAGAGCATTATCTCCGACTCGCTGGCGCAGCGCCGCTTCGCTATGATCCTGTTGGGCGCATTCGCAGCGCTGGCGGTGCTGCTGGCATGCATCGGCATCTACGGCGTGATGGCGTACCTGGTTTCGCAGCGCACGCAGGAGGTGGGCATTCGCATGGCCCTCGGGGCCAAGCGCAGCGATGTGCTGGCGATGGTCCTCCGCAACGGCGCCCGGCTCGCGACGATCGGCGTGGCGGCGGGATTGGTCGGCGCCATCGCACTTACGCGGTTGATGGGCGATCTTCTCTTTGAGGTGAGCCCGACCGATCCGCTGGTTCTTGCCTGCGTGTGCGCGCTGCTGGTTCTCGTCGCCATGGCCGCTTGCATTCTTCCTGCGCGCCGCGCAGCATCCATCGAACCCATGCAGGCACTGCGAATGGAGTAGGGAGAACGATGGACTGGATGCGCATTCTGCGAAGCCGCCTGGCGAGTTTGTTCTCACAGCGCAAGCTCGATTCCGAGCTCGAGGAAGAACTGCGCACACATATCGAATTGGCGGCCGAGCACAACCGACAGAACGGTCTTTCCACCGAATCGGCGCGACAAGAGGCGCTGCGCAGTTTTGGCGGAGTAACGCAGATAAAGGAGAGGTATCGCGTGCAGCGCGGAGTTCCAGTGATTGAGAACTTCGGCCGCGACCTTCGTTTCGGAGTGCGGCAACTGGCCAAGAGTCCATCGTTCACGCTGACCGCCGTGCTGACGCTGGCGCTGGGCATCGGCGCCAATACGGCCGTGTTCAGCATTCTCGATTCCATCCTGCTGCGGCCGCTGCCGTTTCCCAACGCCGACCGGCTAGTGCGCATTTATTCGGTGAAGGGCGACAACCGAGACGGAGCGTCGCCGCCGGACGCGAGGGACTTCGCCCGCGAGAATCGCACCTTCGAGGAGATCGCGGTCTTCGATTCTTGGCGCAAAAACGTCATCACATCGAAGACCGGGGACAATCCGGAAAACCATGGGGTTGGACTAGCCAACGTGGAGCTCTTCGAAGCACTCGGTATTCATCCCCTACTCGGCCGCCTATTCACGGAAGACGAAGGCACGATCGGGCGCAATCATGTGGCGCTGATCTCCGAGCCCTTCTGGCAAAGCCGCTATGCGCGCGATCCGCAGATTTTGGGCCGCACCATCACCATCAACGGCGCGCCTTATTCCATCGTCGGCATTCTGCCGGACTCGATTCCAGGCTGGATTCGCAGCATCAACGGGCCGTTGGATGTCTGGGAGCCGTTTCTTCCCTCTCCAGGAGTCTGGAGCGAGGCGACTCGGGGTGGAAGAGACTATGCAACGATCGGGTTGCTCAAACCCGGCGTCACAGAGCAGGAGGCGGAGTCCGACCTTCAGAGAATCGCCGCTAACCTGGCCGCGGCCCATCCTATCGATCGCGGCTGGTCGGTGGCCCTCGAGCCGCTCATTGTTGCCCGCAGCGGCAACCTGAGGCCGCAGCTTTACCTGCTGATGGGCGCGGTCACGCTCATTCTGCTCATCGCCTGCTCCAATCTTGCTGCGCTGCTATTGGCGCGCAACACCGCGCGGCAGCGGGAGTTTGCGCTGCGCGCCGCGCTGGGCGCGGGAAAAGCGACGCTGGTGCGCCAGGTTCTCGTCGAAACCACCCTTCTATCGCTCGTGGGCGGCGCCTGCGGCGTGGCGCTGGCCATGGCTATCGATGCGTTGATCCGGCACAAGCATCCGGGGACGATTTCGCAACTTGCCGACATCGGCCTGGATTGGCGCGTGCTCGCCTTCACGCTGTTCGTCGCCGTGCTCACCAGTCTGCTCTTCGGGTTGACGCCCGCGGTGCTGAACACCAAAATTCATCTCGTCGATGCGCTCAAAGAGGGCGCGCGGGGCAGCAGCGCTCCGCTGCGGCACGGATTCAGGAAGGCGCTGGTCATCGGACAGATCGCGCTCTCTCTCGTCCTTCTGGTCGCCGCGGCGCTGCTGGTGGAAACCATCCTGCGTCTCGAGAACCAAGACATGGGCTTCCGCGTCGATCACCTGCTGAAGGCGCACTTCTTCCTTCCCGATCCGCAGTATCCGACGCCCGAAGACAAGACCCGCTTTTGCGACATGTTTGCCCAGAGGCTGCGCGCGCTGCCGGGCGTGCGCGATGTCTCCGTCACCGCCATCTACCCGCCGGACGAACGCTGGGTGATGTTTTTTTCCCTCGAAGGACATCCGCCTTCGCGCGCCGATGACGTGCAGACGAGCTTCTTCGGGGTGACGGACGCATCTTATCTGACGACGACCGGGATTCCGCTGGTGAAGGGACGCGATTTTTCGCCAGCCGATCGCGAAGGCCTGCCACCGGTGGCCCTTGTGAACCAGACATTCGTGAGGCGGTATTTCCACGACGAGGATCCACTGGGCAAGCGAATCCTGCTGGGAGCGCAGCCGGGTGTGGGCATCGAGGCGCCTTACATGCGCGAGCAAAGCGTGTTGGTCACCGTCGTCGGCGTCATCGCCGATTCCAGAAACGATGGCCTTTCGCTGCCCATCAAGCCCCAGGTGATCACGCTCTTCCGCCAATTGCCTGTGGTGAACTACGGATTCAAGGATGTGATGCTGCGCACGGAAGTGGACCCGAAATCGCTTGAGCCGGCGCTGGTGCAGCAATTCCACGCGCTCGATCCGCGGCTGCCGCTCTCAGAGATGATGACGATCACCGAGGACATCGAACTGATGACGAGCGACAAGCGCTTCACAAGCCTCGTGCTGACCGGCTTCGCCGCGCTCGGGCTGCTGCTTGCGTTGGTTGGCATCTACGGCGTCGTCTCGTATCTGGTCGCGCAGCGCAACCAGGAACTCGGCATTCGCCTGGCGCTGGGCGCGGATCGCGCCAATTTGCTCATGCTGATCGTCCGGCAGGGCTTTGTGCTCGCCGCATCCGGCGTATGCCTGGGTCTTCTCGGCACGGTGCTCGCCAGTCGCGCATTGTCGAGCCTGCTCTACAAGACGTCGGCACTCGATGTGCCGACTCTCGCCGCTGCATCGGCCTTTCTGCTCCTCGTCGCGCTGGCGGCGAGCGCCATACCCGCGCGCCGCGCCGCTTCCATCGACCCCATGCACGCGCTGCGTACCGAGTGATCGCCTCGCGCACGAACCGAGTGTGATCCGGTCAACGGCTCCGCACATCTCATCTTCCCGGCAGCTCGAAATCTGATATCGTTGCCACCATCCCTGGGAGAATTCATGAAACGGCATCGGAAGCTTCCGCTGCCGGCGATGTCTCTTGCGTTTCTGGCGAGCCACGCCTTCGCGCAAGCCGGCAGCGTCGACGCAAATCTCGTCGCCAAGGCATCCGGCGGCGACGCCGGCGCACAGTTGCGACTGGCGATGGTGTACGAGCGCGGCCAGGCGACGGGGCCAAACTATGAGCAGGCCGCGCAGTGGCTGAAGAAATCGGCAGCACAAGGCCTTGCGGCAGCGCAGTTCGAACGGGCCTATCTCTATCGCCACGGCCTGGGCGTAGCGCACGATGACACAATCGCCGCGGCTCTTTACCTTCAGGCCGCCGACCAGGGATTGCCCGCTGCGGAATTCAACCTGGCGCTGCGCTACGCATTCGGACAGGGCGTTGCACACGACGATACGCGAGCGGCCGAACTCTTCCTTGAAGCCGCGAAACAGGGATTTGCCCGCGCCGAGAACAACATGGGAGCTCTTTACGAGCACGGACTGGGTGCGCCGCAGGACTACGGGCTCGCAGCGCAGTGGTATCGCAAGGCAGCCGAGCAGGGCCATGCCGCCGCGGCGTTCAATCTGGGGCGGCTCTATGCGCAAGGTGTGGGTGTGGCCCAGGAGGATGGCGAGGCCTGGTTCTGGTTCGACGCCGCGGCGCAAGGGTCGACGGGCGCGCAGCGCAAAAGAGCCGAGCGGGCGCGCGGCGAAATCGAGAAGAAGCTCACCGCCCCCGAGCTTGCCAAAATGCGCGAGCGCGCAAAACGGCTATTGGCGGCACGAGCGCAACCAGGATCGTAGACGGCCGAGCATTGTGGATTGCCGGCGCGCGCAGCCGCAAATTACCGATTCAGTGTCTGCTCCGCCACGCCGATCACATGTCCAGACTTGCGGTCGGTGGCAAAGACGACAAGGCGCAACGGTCCGGACTTGCCGGCGCCGGGCGCTTTGAGCTCGAGCGGCCGCCCGTCGAGCGCGCCCTTGCCCATATCCTTCATCACGCGCACCACGGCCACGTAGCGAAGGGTGCGGCCGGCGTTCTCGCCTCCGCCGATCGAAGCTTGCGCGGAGTCGTCGGCAAGGACCGCCGTGATCGACGGCGCCGGCTGCGCAGGAGAAGCGGCCGGTCCGCTCATTTGGAAATGGACGGAGTTTCCGGACACCTGAGCATCCTGGATCGCCAGATCGATTCCCGGCAAAGATGCAGCCTGCGCGATGGCGTGAAGCAGCGCAGTCGAGTCGCTTCCGGTCATCTGCGCTTCGCCGTCGACCAACGCTTGCGGCGTATACACCGAGTCGAGATGGAACCGAGTCCCGTAGTCCTGTTGGCGATCGGTCACGGATTCGAGCGAATAGGGATCGTGCCATTCCGGCCGGTCCCAGTAAGTGACATGTTCGCTCAAAACAACAACCGGCGTTCCGGCGACCGATTTCTGCCCGTCGATCCAGGCCAGCAGATCGTCTGCCGGAGGGCAGCTCGAGCAGCCCTCGGAGGTGAAGAGCTCGACGAGCACCGGCCGGCGGCTGTCCGCAGCCGCGGCGACATTCGCCGAGGCAACCATTGCCAGCGCCAGCCCTGCAATGGCCGGCGCTAGGACTCTGCTGCGCCGGATCGAGATGAAAACTCGAAATGTCATGCGCTCACACTGAGTCCAGGGCACGGATGGTTTCGCGAGGGCAGACCTTGATTGGGGGAAACTGCCCATGAATTCTTCGACGTGGCATCCCCCTGAAAAGCTGCGGTGGTCAGGACCGAACACGACCATCCAACTAGCCACTATGCTGATAGAGATGACTTGCCTGCGGAATCGCTGTCCTCGCGTTCTGTTCATTCTGCTCATGGTGACGGCGATAGCTTGCGCAGCCGATCGCCGGCCGTCGCCTTCGCCCCCTGTCACGCTGACGCCGGCTGTGGTCGTCGCCGGCTCGCCGGAACTGATTCGGGTTGAAGCGCCGGCCACGGCGCAGCTCGATGGCGAATGGCTGGGCCGCAAGCTCGAGTTCTTTCGCTCTCGCGACGGGCATGCCTGGTTCGCGCTCGCCGGGGTTGACGTCGAAGCCACGCCTGGTTCTTCCACGCTGCACATCGATGCGAAGCTTGCCGCCGGCGGCGTGCGCGATTTGAGCCGAACGATCTTAGTTCGTCCGGCGCACTACCGCACCGGCGCTCTCACCGTGGCTCCCAGGTTCGTTCAGCCCGGCCCGGAAGAGATGAAAGAGATTCAAGCCGAAGTCCAGCTCAAGGAGAAGGTATTTGCCGCCAGCGCCTCAGAACCCGAATGGACGGGCGATTTTCGCGCGCCGGTTGCCGCCGCGCCGACCGACAGCTTTGGCACGCGGCGCATGTTCAACGGCAAGCTGGCCAGTATTCACAAAGGCATGGACTTCCGCGCGGGGATGGGAACCGTGGTCCGCGCCGCCAACAGCGGCACGGTGGTGCTGGCGCGGCCGCTTTATTATGAGGGCAACTGCGTCATCATCGACCACGGGCTGGGGCTCTTCACGCTCTCCATGCATTTCTCGCGCATCGACGTAAAGGAGGGCCAGCACGTCGCCCAAGGCCAGCCCATCGGCCGCAGCGGCGCCACCGGCCGTGTCACCGGGCCGCACCTGCATTGGGCCGTTCGCTGGCAGGGCGCGTATCTCGATCCCGCCAAGCTGCTGCGGCTGAACCTGGCGCAAGCGCGGTGACTGGAATTACACCGGGAGTGTCTCATTTTCTAGCTGGGGGAGGTACAGCATGGGCACGCCACATCGAAGTCAGGTGATCCGTCTCGCCGAGGTGCAAGCACGTATCCCAGGCCCCGCGGGCGAGCACGCCGTTGCCGCCTTCCGTCGCGGCCCTCTGGAAATTGCTCTTTCCCTCCCTCTGCACACGACGCAGCAAACACCGCACGCGCAGGACGAGATCTACTTTGTCGTTCGCGGGCGGGGAGTGCTCATCCACGATGGAAGGCGCGATCCTTTCCAATCAGGCGACCTCCTCTTCGTGGCTGCGGGAATCGAGCACCAGATCGAGGATATTTCAGAGGATTTCGCGATGTGGCGCGTCTTTTACGGACCTCCCGGCGGCGAAGTTCCCGCATAGAGCACAATGAAAGCAAGCCAACGGAAGCTAAGACGCCGCCCATTGCCAATTCGTTGGGCGGTTCAGGAAATCGCGTTGTGCGCGGGTGGCCCTGAGGTGAAGGGCCACCCTACGCACGGCGGGAGGGCGGAGCGGTTGGGCCGCTCGCTAACGCAGGCGGATCTAGTTTTATCTAACGCCTGCAGCCTCTAGTGCATGGTGCCAAAACATCACCGGGCGTTTCAAAAATCTTCTTCCGGCGTGTCAGGGGCTGGCGACGATGAAAAATCATGAGACTGGCTCGGTTCTTTACCGAGGCGCCAGATCTTGCTCCGTGATAGGGATTCCGGGCCGTACGGCGCGTGGCGTGAAGGGAATTTGCTTCGCGCGCAGCTCTTTGAACGCGCGGTAGACAAACCAGCCGAGATGCCAGCCATCGAGATATTTGTAAGGCGCTTCGCCCGTGGTGTAGTGGCCGCAGGGAAGCACGCGTAACTCGAAACGGACGCTATGGCGACGGAACGCCTCGACGACCTGTCGCGAGTATTCGCGTGGAAAGGTGAGGTC
>JASHTH010000386.1 GCA_030040655.1 Acidobacteriaceae bacterium
AAGTGACGCCCGGTCTCACCCCATCAAAGAGAAATCACCGAATCGCACATCTGAGCGGTTTTTTCCGCTTCCGCCAGCGAACAAGTGGCCTTTTTTATCCATCCGGGTTTTGGAGTATTTGACCGAACTGCTGATCCTGGGTACGTCCTTTCCGAAATGGAGGAACACCATGTGGGCGAGCGAGCGCCTGAATTGAGGTAACGCGGGCCTTCTCCGGCACGAAAAAACGATACGAAGCCGACCGCACGACGCACTTCTACGGCGATACGGAGAAGAGCAGTTTTTCCGCGACGGATAGCGAACAGGGAAATACCTGCTGGACTCTTGCAGGACTTTCGTCTGCAAATTAGGTGTTCACGTGCAAATGAACGTGCTTTAACGCAAACAAAACGAAGGAAATATCGATGGGGGCAAACAGAACCGGATTTTTAGCAAACCGCCGCTTTCAGCCCCTTGGCCATCTCTCCGGCGCTCATGGCAAATTATACGGGAAATCGCAATCTGACCTGCAGCGAGAAGCCTATGTGCGTTTTCCGGCGGCTAGCAAACGAGCGGGAGGAGACTCCTCCGATCTACGGTCTGGGCTTCACACCGGATTCGCCACCCGATTTAGCCCAAACGCCCGGGCGGCCCATTTTTCTCTTTGTGAGCCAGTAGATTATTGGTAGATTCACAATCGTGCAACTGGCCCTGAAACCCGCCCGGCGAAAGATGCGCTTCCTGCCGCTCATCGCCGCCACCTTCTTCATGGTGTCGGGCGGCCCGTATGCCATCGAAGACATTTTGGGAGGAGCCGGATTCGCACGGGCCATCGTAATCCTGCTCGTGCTGCCGTTCCTCTGGAGCCTGCCTACGGCGCTGATGATCGGCGAGCTGGCCAGTGCGCTGCCCGCAGACGGTGGCTTCTACATCTGGGTGCGGCGCGCGATGGGCCCGTTCTGGGGCTATCAGGAAGGCTGGCTCTCGCTTTCGGCGAGCATCTTCGACATGGCCATCTATCCGGCCATCTTCGTGCTCTACCTGGGCAAGTTCAATCCCGCGCTGACGGCAGGCTGGCACGGGTATGCCTTTTCGCTTGCGGTCGTCGCGGTTTGCTGCGTGTGGAACCTGCGCGGCGCGCCGGCCGTGGGCGAAGACTCCGTCTGGCTCTCGGCGTTGCTACTGGCTCCCTTTGCCGTTTTTGTTCTGCTCGGGATTTGGCACGGTGTAGCCCAACATCCGGCGGTGCAATGGAGCCAGCCCGCATCGGAGTCGGCGCTCTCCACGGCGATCCTTGTGGCGCTCTGGAATTACATGGGCTGGGACAACGCTTCGACCGTGGCGCAGGAGGTGGAAAACCCGCAGCGAAACTATCCGCGGGCGATGATGCTTTCGACGATTGTTGTTGCCGTCTCCTACGTTTTGCCGCTGCTGGCCATGGCGCTTTCGGGACTCTCCGTGGACAGCTTCTCGACGGGCGATTGGATGACCGCAGCCGCATCCATCGGCGGACCCCTGCTCGGCATCGCCGTCGTTGTAGGGGGCATGATCACCGGCGTAGGCATGTTCAACGCGCTGGTGATGAGCTACACGCGGCTGCCCATGGCCATGGCCGAAGACGGAATGCTGCCGGTTGTTTTCACCCGCCGCAACCGCCGTGGTGTGCCCTGGGTGAGCGTGCTGGTCTGCGGGCTGGCCTGGGCGCTGGCGCTCAAATTGCCCTTCGAAAGGCTCATCTCCATCGATCTGATCCTCTACGGCTCCAGCCTGCTGTTGGAGTTTGTCGCGCTGGTGGTGCTGCGTTTTCGCGAGCCGCAGCTGGAACGGCCCTTCAAGGCCGGCAATCTTGCCTTTGCCTGCGCTCTGTCGGTAGGACCCACGGCGCTCATTGCTTACGCGCTTTGGGCCTCGCGCAGCGACAAGTTGATGCACTCGAATTCGGCGCTGGGAGCCGTGCCCGCTCTTCTCTTCGCCGTGTGCGTGGGATTGCTCGGGCCGGTGCTCTACTGGTTCACAGCGGCGCCGCGGGCACGCCGTCTGGCCGCGGCTCAAGCGACGGACTGATTTCCTTCCATCGAGTGCGGCGTCCTTCCCACCCTTGCGGCAAAGACAAAGGCGCCGCAAAGATGGGGCACCCATCCTTGGCTTAGATCCCCGCGCCGCTTTGGGCAGCCTTGGCCTTGTTGGCCTCGAAGTTCCTGGCCGTCTTCACCACCTGGTCGCGCGCATAGGAAGCATCGTGCCAGCCTTTAATCTCGACGCGCTTGCCCTCAAGATCTTTGTAGATGGAGAAAAAGTGGGTGATCTCTTTCAACAAATGCGGATAGATATCGGTAAAGTTCCACACGTTGGTATAGCGCGGGTTGTTCTTGCCGACGGCCAGGACTTTTTCGTCCAGCACGCCCTGGTCGAGCATTTCGAGCAAGCCGATGGGGCGCACCTCCTGCACGCAGCCGGGGAAACTGGGGTGTGGCACCAGCACCAGCACGTCGAGGGGGTCGCCGTCGTCGCTTAGCGTGGAAGGGATAAAGCCGTAGTCGCCGGGGTAGTGGACAGGCGAATGCAGGTTGCGATCGAGCTTGAAGACATGCAGTTTTTTGTCGTATTCGAACTTCGCCGTGCCTTCCTTGGGTATTTCAATCACGACGCGGAACACTTCCGGGCATCGGTCGCCGATGGGCAGCTCCAGGTAATTCACCATCTCGCTTGCATCTCCTCTTGGTGGGGATGAACGGGGCACGGAGCCCAATAGTCACGGATGTTCCAACCGCGCTCGCGGCGGTCGTCCTCGCTCCGCCGGAACTTCTATAATCGCGGATGATGAAGGCACATGTCTACGTCACGCTGAAATCCTCGGTTCTCGATCCGCAAGGCCAGACCATCCACAATGCGCTGCGCAAGATCGGCTTCAGCGGCGTAACCGACGTGCGCCAGGGCAAGTACTTCGTCCTCACGCTCGACAGCGGCCTGAACGCCGGCGCCGCGCAGGCCGAGGTCGAGCGCATCGCGCGGGAGGTATTGACCAATCCGGTGATCGAGGAATTCACGTATCGCATCGAAGAGTAAAGCCCTTCTTCAACTCGCTCGTCACAATTCCCGCTCAAACACCTTGACCTTCTACATATTGTCCTCTATATGTAGAAGCATGAGGTATGAATGAATGCCGGACCGAGGGCTCCGGCATTGCCTGAAGGGCTCGCAGGGAGAGGCGCGATGAGCTGGTGGCGGAGGCTG
>JASHTH010000387.1 GCA_030040655.1 Acidobacteriaceae bacterium
CCATTGAGGGGAATCCGATGCTGCTAAGGTTGGTTGCCTTTGGCCGATATTCCCGCGGTTCAACCCGATTTCCGGAATACCCCCCCACTTCGGATCAGCCTGGTCGGCTCCCATGCCCGATCGACCCTATCGCTGCGCGAGCTTTGGGAGGCGATGCTGCGTCGCCGGCGCGTGGTCGCCGGCATTCTCGGCGGATCGCTGCTGGCGTGTCTTCTCTATTGCCTGATCGCGCCCAATCAGTTCGAAGCGCGGGCCAAGGTGGCCCTGCGAACTTCGCCCGCGGCGGGACTAGGACCGGAAATCTCGGAACCGGGCATCTCCACGTCGGTGTTTGCCGCGCCTCTGCAGCTCGAGACGCTGGCCAATTTCTTGCGCAGCGACCAACTCGCCTGGAGAGTCATTACCGAGCAGCAGCTTTACCAGTCGCCAGCATTTAAGGGCAGCTTCGACCGCGAGTTCCCGGGTTTCCGACCGGAGGCGCCTTCGCCGGAAGCGCAGGACTGGCTGCTCGAGCGGTTTCAGCAGCGGCTGCGCGTGCAAACGGTGCCGCGCACCCTGGTGATTCAGATCCGCTTTCGCACGAAAGACGCCGCTGTTTCGGCGGCAGTGGTCAACGCGCTCATTCGAGATTACATGGAGCAGGAGAATAACTCCCGTGTGCGTGCGACCGAGCAGGCCACCGGATGGCTGGAAAGCCAGCTCAAGGAATTGAAATCGCGCGTCGAGCAGGATCGGCTGCGGCTGGCGTCGTATGAGAATGACCACGGAATCCTGGGCGCGCCGGAGACGCTGCCAGACGGGCAGGACAGCGAGGCCGATCACAACTCGACGTTGCTCGAGATCGACGAATTGGGCCGGCAGCTAGTGACAGCGACTACGGACCGCATTCTGCGCGAAGCCGAGTACCATGCCGCGGCAACGGGGAACCCGGAACTGGTCTTCGCGTCGAGCGGGCGCATGCAGTCCGAAGGCGGCAGTTTCGCGACCGCGCTGCTCGAGCAGATTCATGCCCGGCGCAGCGAGCTCGAGCAGGAACAGGCGCAGCTCAGCATCGAGCACGGGCCCAACTTTCCCCGCGTGGTGGAGATTCGCCGTCAGTTACAGGACCTGGACAAGCAGGCCCAGGCCGAAGACTTGAAGCTCGTAGAGAGGTTCCGCAGCGCCTGGCGGACGGCCCAGGAGCGCGAAGAAATGGTGCGCAAGAGCCTGGACGAGCTGACCAGCGAGGGCTTGAAGCTGAATGAAGCGGCCACCGAGTACGCCGTGATGCGGCAGGAGGCGAACTCGAGCCACGAAGTCTACATGCGGGTCCTCGAAAGGGTGGAAGAGGCTGGACTCACAGCCGGCATTCACGCCTCTTCGATCACCGTGGTGGACTATGCGCGCCCGCCGTCCAAGCCGGTTACGCCCGATCTGCCGCTTTATCTCGGCATTACGTTTTTCGTCGGCCTGTGGCTGGCAATGGGAGGTGCGCTCATGCTGGAATCGATCCACCCGACATCGACCCGGCTCGGCTTGGCGTTGCTGGCGGCGCTTGTGGCTGCGACTGCGGCGCGAGCTCAACCTCCAACTCCGAACACAGCCGGCCTGCCGAGCGGAGTCATTCATCCCACGCCCGAACCGCCTCTCAAGAACCCGACGAATCCCAAGACGGCACCGGAAGTGTGGGACCAACGCGAAGCGGCGGCAGACCTTCCCGGCGCGCCGGCTGGATTGTCCCTGGCCCCGATGCCGGCGCCGATCGAGCCAGGCGACTCGCTCGACATCAGCGAATTCCACACGCCGGAGTTTCACTCGCAAGTGCGCGTGCAAGCCGACGGAACCGTGACGCTGCCGTTGATCCAAGCAGTGAAGGTAGGCGGCATGGACGAGGAAGACGCGGCCAAGGCAATCGCCGCGGCCCTGGTGACACAGGGCATGCTGCTGCATCCGCAGGTTTCCGTGCTGGTGACAGCCTATGCGGGGCAGGACGTGAGCGTGCTGGGCGAGGTAGCCCGTCCGGGCGTCTATCCCTACACGATTCACCACCGCTTGCTCGATCTCATATCGGCGGCGCAGGGGTTGGCGCCAGCCGCCGGCCGGCTCGTCAACGTCTTCCACCGCGACGATCCCAAGACGCCGCACCCGGTGGTTCTCGACCCGAGCGGGACGGACGTCGGAACAGATCACAATCCCGAATTGAGGCCAGGCGACACCGTGCAAGTTAGCCGCGCAGGGCTTGTCTACGTGATTGGCGATGTAGTGCGCCCTGGAGGGTTTCCCGTCGATCCGGCGCAGGGACTCACCGTGGTGCAGGCGCTTTCCCTGGCGTGGGGGCCTTCGATCAACGCGGCTGCGGGCAAAGCGATCCTGATCCGCGAACAGAAGGGAGGGCGGACACTGACCACGCTCAATCTCTACCACATGCTGCATGGGCAGGAGCCGGACCAGCCGATCCGCGATCGCGACATCCTCTTCGTGCCGCCGTCGACCGCGAAGAACCTGCTGAACAAAAGCGTAGATGCCTTGATCCAGTCGTCGATCGGGGTGTCGATCTATTCGGGGCTGGTCTACTCGCAGAGGTATTGATGCTCTTGCGCCGCCTCGTCCAACTCCTGCTATTGGTCTTCACCTTCGCAGTACCCTGGGAACTTGCGCTGGACCTAGGTGAACCGTGGGGACCCGTGGCGCGCATTGCAGGAATTCTGTTGCTTCTGGCGGCCATTCCGGCGGTGTTTCAGGCGAAAGAAATACGTGCTCCCGGAGCCATGCAGTGGCTGGTGCTGGCGCTGTACCTCTGGTTTTGCTCCTCCTGTTTTTGGACGATCGATCAGGGGGTGACGCTGGAAAAACTGCGCGCGTATTTTCAGGAGATGATGCTCGTCTGGCTGGTGTGGGAGTTTGTCGATGGACCGCGGGACCTGCGCCGGATCCTGCAGGCCTACGTGGCCGGTTCGTGGGTCCTGGCCGCTCTCACCCTGGCCAGCTTTGCTTCGCCTGAGGCGATTGCCAACGGCCAGGTGCGCTTCTTTGCCGAAGGACTCGACCCCAACGACACAGCCCGCTTCCTCGATCTGGCATTTCCCATGGCCGCCATACTGGCAGACGGAGAAAGGCATTGGCTGGGCAAATTGCTGGCGCTGGGGTATTTTCCGCTGGGACTGCTCGCCGTGCTGCTCACGGCTTCGCGAGGAGGGTTTTTGGCGGCGCTTTTGGCGCTCGCTGGGTCGGCCATGCTGCTGGGACGCGCCCACCCGCGCCGATGGCTCGCCGGGGCAGTCGCTCTGGCGCTGCTCGGCGTCGCGATCTGGCAGATCGTGCCGTACGAGACCATTGAGCGGCTTGCGACGATTTCAGAACAGATTGGAGGGGGAAACTTCAACGAACGCGCGAACATCTGGGTACAGGGTTGGGATGCCTTCGTTCATGCGCCGCTGATCGGGACCGGGGCTGGATCCTTTGTCGGCGCGGCGGGACTGGCGCCGATCGACACCGCGCACAATACGGCGCTCTCGATCGCCGTCGGCGGCGGGCTTTTCGCGCTGTTTCTGGCCCTTGCTGTCCTCGTTGTGGCCATCCGGTCGGTCCTTCGTCTGCGCGGGACGCTTTTGCTGGCGATGGGCGCGGCGTTGCTGGTGTGGATGGTAACGACACTGACCGCGTCGGTTGAAGAAAATCGATCTACCTGGATTTTGTTCGCCTCGATTGCCGTGGCTGGAAGGATGGCGGCAGAAGATCCGAGGGCATTGGCCGCCTGCTTCTCGCACAACCCAACCCGTCACACCGTCGAGGGTGACGATAAGGCGTTCCTGTAGACTGGCGGAGAATTAGGGCGGTTCTCCAACTGTATGAGGTGTTCGATCGGTCGTGCAAGGCGGCTTTTCCTCGAGGAAAAAGCCACTTGGCGATTTGGCTCCGCTCCACACCGATTGGAGAACCGCCACAGGGCTTATTTTCCTTTCCGATCGATGTCTTCCCTTTCCCAAATCGCGCGGCTCTTTCAAGGCAAGAGCGTCAACCGCCAGATTCTGCGCGCGGCCACGATCGTCACGCTGGGTGGGATCTTCGTCAAGATCGCCGCCACGTTCAAGGAAGTGGTGGTGGCCGACGTGTATGGCCGCTCCGACGCCATGGACGCCTTTCTGGCCGCGAACCTGATCCCTGGCCTGCTGATCAACCTGATCTCGGAATCGATGAACCAGGCTCTGGTGCCGACGCTGATTCGCGTGCGCGAGCTGGAGGGTCATGACCGCGCCCAGCAACTGCTCTCGAGTTCGATGGTCGCGATCAGCGTACTGCTCAGCGGCGCTGCCTTGCTCATGGCGCTGACCGCGCGGGGGTTCTTCCACCTGATCGCCTCGCATTTTCCGCCGGCCAAGTTCGATCTGTCGGTGCATCTGTTTTACGCATTGGTGCCGCTGGTGGTCATTACCGGGATTGCCACCAACTGCACGGCCGTGCTGAATACGTTTGACCGCTTTTCGCTGCCGTCGCTGGCGCCGGTCACCGTGCCGGTGGGGATCATGCTGGGCGCGTGGTTACTGGCCGGGCACATGGGGCCGTGGGCGATGGTCGTCGGCAGCCTCGCGGGGTCGCTCGTCCAGGCAGTGCTGGTGGGCTGGATGATGCATTCCTTCGGATACAAGTTCCAGGTGCGCTGGTACGGAATGAGCGAGGCGACGCGCGAAGTGGCCCACCAGTATTGGCCGGTATTGCTCAGCTCGGCGGTCGCGTCGGGTGGACTGCTGGTCGATCAGTCGATGGCGGCAATGCTGACCTCGGGGAGCGTGTCGGCTCTTGCCTATGCCAGCCGGTTTGTCAGCGTGGTGCTCACACTGCTGGCCGGAGCCATCTCAACCGCGGTTGTGCCGTACATTTCGCGGATGATCGCGCTGGAAGAATGGGCCGGTTGCCGGCACACGCTGCGCACGTGGGTCCGGCTGACGGCCCTGGTTTCGATTCCGATCGCACTGGCGCTGATTCTCGGCTCGCGCTGGCTGGTGCGCGTGACCTATCAGCACGGAGCGTTCGGGCCCCATGACACCGCCGTGGTGGCGCCGGTGCTGGTGATGTATGCCGTGCAGATCCCATTTGTTGTCACCAGCCGCGTGTTTTATCGCTTTTTGGTGGGAATGCGCCGCAACGACCTGATCCTCTATTGCGGAATCCTGAATCTGTTCCTCGACATCGGCCTGAACCTGCTGCTCATGCGCTTCTTCGGCGTGGCCGGCATCGCGCTGGCGACGTCGCTTTGGGCAGCATCGACGTTCTTCTTTCTTTGGTACTGGACGTACAGGCTCTTGCCCAAGCCAGATGCCGGTGCGGCGATATGATTCCGCGCCCGGCGCAATATCTGCTGCGCTTTGACGATCTTTGCCCCACCTATTCGCGCGAACGCTGGCGCCGCTTCACGCCTTTGCTCGCCGAATTCGGAATCCGGCCCATTCTGGCGATCGTTCCGGACAACCGCGATCCCGCCCTGGCCGTATCGCCATCGCATCCGGGGTTCTGGGACGAGATGCGCACGTTCGAAGGCGCGGGAGCTTCGATCGGTCTACATGGCTACCAACATCTTTGCGTGAGCCGCGGCCGCAGCCTCGTGCCGCTGCATCCGGAGACGGAGTTTGCCGGCGTAGAAGAGAAGACGCAGCGCGCGTGGATTCGGGAGGGGCTGGCGATTCTGCGCAGTCATGGACTCCATCCGGCAGTTTGGGTGGCGCCGCGTCATGGCTTCGATCGCGTCACGCTTCGCGTGCTGCGCGAGGCGGGGATCGAGGTGGTTTCGGACGGGTTTGCCCGCCGACCGTTCGTCCGGAACGGATTGGCTTGGATTCCGCAGCAACTTTGGGCGCCGGCGGCCAAAAAGAGCGGCTTGTGGACGATTTGCCTGCACCCGACCACCGCGCCGGATTCGCTGGTGGAGAAGTTGCGCAAGTTTCTTGGCGATCACGCACAGCATTTCACTTCCGTGGAGCGGGCTGTGGCTGAGCTCGAGCCGGCACCGCTTAGCTTCCCGGAACGAGTGCACGCGGAAGCCGCGCTGCTGCGCGTGCGCCTCCGAACCGGACTGAAGCGGCGATCGGGCGCCGCGTAATCTCGGGTCACTCGGCTCGCGCCCATCGTCTCGGAAGCGGATTTCGCGCGAGCAGTTCGGCGTAGAGCGCTTCCCAACGGCCGAGCACGGAATTGAGACTGTATCGCTCTACAACGCGCAACCGCGCGCGCTCCCCCATCGCCCATCGCTCGGCATCGGTGGCCTTCATGAGAGCTCCCATTTTGTCCGCGAGTAGCATCGAAGATCCTGCCGGAGCCAGCCATCCGGTCTGCCCATCCGCAATCACCTCTCGTGTTCCTGCCACGTCGGTGGCGACCGCCGGAACAGCGCAGGCCGCTGCCTCGATCAGCCCCATGGGCAGGCCTTCCCAGAGAGACGTGAGCAGGAATCCGTCCGCAGCTTGCATCCACGAGCGAACGTCCGGCTCAAAGCCGAGGAAATGCACGCGAGGCGCGATTCCCAACGCCGCGGCGAGGGAGCGCAGCTCGTCTTCCTGCGGACCGCTTCCCGCGATGGTGAGCCGCGAGGATTCCGGCGCTTCCGCGAAGGCGCGTAGCATCGTGGGATAATCTTTCACCGGCTCAAGACGGCCAGCGGCAAGCCACAGAAACTCGTCGCTCAAGCCCATCTCGCGACGGCGCTTCGCACGAGCCTCCTTGTCAGGCTTCCACAAATCCGTATCGATTCCGTTGGGAAGGACCTCGATTTGTCGCGGCGAGACCATTTTCGCGTCGAGATACGCCTCTTGCGCCGCGAGGCCCACTGCTGTCACTCGATCCGGCAGCCAGCGGCTC
>JASHTH010000049.1 GCA_030040655.1 Acidobacteriaceae bacterium
GCGCTGATCTTATGGGAGATCCCCTGCTCGTCGAGCTTGGCGCCCAGCGTTTGCGCGTCGTCCGGCTCCAGGCCCGTGAAGAGCGGCTTGTAGTCCGGGGAGCCGATGAGCCGCACAAAAACCGTAACGAGCAAAGCCGTCGCGACCGCGCCGCCGAGAAGGAACGCCCTCTGGCGGCCGTTGCGGCTGGACCAAAATTGTTTCGCCTGATCGGTTGCGTCTTGAATGCCTGCCATTCGGGTTCAATCCTAAAACTGCATTTTTTCGATATCTTGGTACGCGTTCACGATCTTGTTGCGAACCTGCATCATGAGCTGGAACGAGACGTCGGCCTTCTCCACGGCGATCATCACCGAATTGATGTCCCCGCCGCCGCCCTGCAGCAGGTTGTTCACCTGCGCGGCGGCGTTGTCGTTCAGCGAATCCACCGTGTTCACGGCGTTCTTCAGCACATCGCTGAAACTCGCCCCGCCCGCGTCTGCGCCGGTGTCCGTCGCCGGTGTGCTCGGCACGTAATTCGGAATGGCGCCAAAGGTTACGCTGCTCATGGTCTGTCTCCTTGCCGAGAGGCTCCGCTTTTTCTGCCGAGCGCCCCAGGGGCTAAAGCCCCTCTCTCTTTTTCTGCCCGTTCGGCACGACTGAAGTCGTGCCCTTCCAAAGCCCGCGATTCGTTCGAGATTCCTCTATGAGCTCTTCAATATGTCGATCGAATCCTGGATCATCTGCTTGGCCGCGTTCACCGCCGAAGCGTTCAATTGGTACGAGCGCGTGGCGCTCATCAGGTCGGCCATCTCCGAGATCGGGTTGATCGCCGGATAAGCGACAAAGCCGTTCTTGTCGGCATCGGGATTTCCCGGTTCGTAGCGCATCACGGGCGGCGTGTTGTCATCGACGACGCCGGTGATTTCCACCGCGCCCGCAGGCGCCGCGCCGAAGCCTCCGGCCCTGTTGAAGACCGTCTGGAACGGAGAAGCATTCGATTCCCCGAAGACAACTTCTTTGCGAACGAATGGCCCTCCATAATCGGTGTGCGTAGTCTCCGCATTGGCGAGGTTGGTCGAGATGACCTCGGCTCGCTGCCGTTCCGCGGAGAGAGCCGACGCGCTGATGCTCATCATGTCGAAGATGCCCATCCTTCGGTTCCTTTCTAGTCCTTCATCGCGGAATACAGGGTGTGGAACTCCGATTTCACGAGTTGCACGCCCAACTGATACTGAAGCTGCGTTTCCGAGAGCATCATGCCCTCGCGATCGACATTCACGTTGTTTCCGTCGGGCCGCTCCGGCAGATCGGCAACCTCAAGGCTCGCCGGCTCGAGCTGCGGCCCTTGGCCCTCGTCCATCACCTGCCGCATCGCGGTTTGGAAATCGATATCGCGCGTGTGATAGCCGGGTGTGTCCACGTTGGCCATGTTGGTCGCGATCATCTGCTGGCGCTCCGATGTGACCTTCAGGAAACCCTCAAGGGGCTGCAAACTCGAAAACGTCCCCATCTATGCGTACCTCCTCGGCGGAAGGCCGTATTCGCGAATCTTGTTGCGCAGCGTGCGCAGGCTGATGCCCAGCATCTCGGCCGCGTGCGTGCGGTTGCCGTCGGTGAGCGCGAGCGTGTTTTCCAGATGCTGCCGTTCCATCTCGCGAATGGGAGTGCCGGCCGGCGCGGCAAGCGCAATGGGCGCAGGCGCAGAATCAGGCCGGCGAATGCCCGCGCCCGAGTGGAACTCCGCGTCGAAGCAGCGGGCATCGATCTCCTGCGTACCGCTGAGGGCGATGACGCGCCGCATGAAGTTGGCCAGCTCGCGCACATTGCCCGGCCAGGAGTGCGACTGCAGGCGATCGAGAAAATCTTGGCGCAGCAGGGGCACAGGCATACGTCTATGCGCCGCAAATTCTTCGGCGAAGTGGTGGGCAAGAACGGGAATGTCGTCGCGTCGTTCGCGCAGCGGCGGAAGCGACAGCGGGATCACGTTCAAGCGGTAGTACAAGTCGGCGCGAAACTGGCCGCGCTCGACCATCCCGGCGAGGGAAACGTTGGTGGTTGCCACCACGCGAATATCCACGCGCACCGAATGGCCTTCGCCGAGGCGCTCGAATTCGCGCTCCTGCAGGGCGCGCAACAATTTCGGCTGCAGGTTCAACGGCATCTCGCCAATCTCGTCGAGCAGGATGGTGCCGCCATCGGCCAATTCGAATTTGCCGGGCCGATTGGCCACGGCGCCCGTGAATGCTCCGCGGCCATGGCCGAACAATTCGCTTTCCAGCAGCGCCTCGGGAACGGCGGCGCAGTTGACCGCGACGAATGGCTTGCCGGCGCGATCGCTCGACTCGTGAATGAAGCGGGCCAGCAGCTCTTTGCCGGTGCCGCTCTCGGCTTCGATCAGCACGTCGGCGCCGGTGCCGGCGGCGGCGCGAGCCCTTTGCAGAGCGCGCAACAACAGCGGCGATTGTCCGACGATTGCGCCGGTCGATTCAGCCCCGCCGGTTGGGCCGATCTCGATAGGCGCGGCCTGGCGTGCCCGCTGCATCACCTGCGCGGCGGCGGCCTGCAAGCGGTCGAAGGGAATCGGCTTGGTGACGTAATCGAGCGCTCCGTCGCGCATGGCGCTCACGGCGTCGGGAACTGAACCATAAGCTGTGAGCAGAATGACGGCGGTCGCCGCGTTGGAACGGCGCGCGGCGCGCATCACCTCCATGCCGCTGCCGTCCGGCATGCGCATGTCGGTCACGATCAAGTCGAACTCTCGCGCTTCCAGGTTGCGGACGGCTTCACGCACGCCTGAAGCGGTCTCGACGCGCCATCCGTGACGAAGAAAGTTGGCGCGGAGAGCGGTCCGGATGCCCGGCTCATCGTCCACCACCATCACCGACGATTCGAAAGACTCTGTCATATCGCGGGAAACTCCAGTTGAAACGTGCTCCCTGCATTGAGCCGGCTGGAAACGCGAATCGTGCCGCCGTGCCGCGTCATCAGGCGCTTGCAGACGGCGAGGCCGAGGCCCGGCGTCTCGCCGCTGCCGCTGAATCCGGCTTCGAAGAGACGCTGGAGATGCTCCGGCGCGATGCCGCGACCGGTGTCGCGCACCGCAACGATGGCGAGCGAGTTTTCGCATTGCTTCGCTCTCCGCATCGATACTTCGACGCTGCCCCCGGCCGGCGTATGGCGTATGGCGTTGCAGATCAGGTTCAGAAGGATCTGGCGAATTCCGCCCTCGTTGCCCTGAATGGAAAGCCGCGCTTTCGGCGGCAAGAACGAAAGCGTCACGTTGGCCTGATCGGCAACGGGCTGCACGAATTCGACGCCGGATTTGACGCAGGCCCCCAGATCGAGCGGAGCGAGCCGCGAGCTGGATTCGCCGTTCATGCTGAGAACGTTATTGACGGTTCCAGAAAGCGTGCGGATTCCGGCGCGCAGATGGGCGATCCACTGCTCGGTATGGCCCCGGTCGTCGGCGATCAGGCCGGCGAAGAGTTCCAGGCTGGCTAATGGATTTCTAATTTCGTGCGCGAGAATCGTCGAAATCTCGGCCAGCGTAGTCGCACGACGCGCGGCCTCGCGCTCCTGCTCAGCCAGCTTGTGGGCGGTAATATCTCTCAAAATCCAGATGCTGCGCAACGGAGCGATCACGGAATCCGGTCTGACGTGTCCGCAACTGAGCTCGCGCCTGCCAATCGCCAGCCAGCGCTTTTCCGAGCCGGATGAAGTGCACAGTTCGGCGTCGCGACCGTCAATAGCTCCCCTTGCCAGCGCCTCGAAATCGATGCGGCTGGCCTGCGAGAGCTGGCGCAGAGTCTTCATGCGCGTGGAATCGAGTCCCAGCAGCCGGCGTCCTTCGGGATTGATCATCACGATGGATTCGGCGGCATCGAGCACCAGCACGCCGCAGGGCATGGAATCGATCATCTGTTGCAGCGCGGCGCGCATGCGGTCGTTTTCCGCCAGGCTGCGCGTGAGCGCGGCATTACGCTCGGCGAGCTCGCCGCCCAGGTGCGCGACCTTCTGCTGTAGCTCGCGGTATGAGGCCTCGAGCAGCGCCGAGGCGGAGATGAACTCCGAGAAGGCATCGGCCAGCAGGCGGGGGTTGTTCAGCGCAACCACACCGGCCCGGTCCATTGGAATCGGATGAGAACTGGGCAGCATTTGCCTATCTAAACTGCACGATCTGTTCCAAATTGAGAGGTATTGCCGATTCGGGACTTACAACTAAAGGAGGATATGTTCGGTCTTGATTTCGCGGCCTTCGCCGACGAGAATTGTGGCCCGCTCGATGGCATTGCGCAGCTCGCGAATGTTTCCCGGCCAGCTATGCTGCGCCAGGATATTGAGCGCCTCGCGGCTGATGGAGACGCCGGGAGAGAATTTGGACACGAAGAAAAGAGCCAGTTCCTGGAGATCGTCCATGCGTTCGCGCAGCGGCGGCAGGTGAATGGGAAACACGGCGAGGCGATAGTATAGGTCTTCGCGGAACTGCTGGTTCGAGACCATCTTCTTCAGATCGGCGTTGGTCGCAGCCACCACGCGCACGTCGACCTTCAAATTGTCGTTGCCGCCCAGGCGCTGCACTTCGCCCTGCTCGAGAAAGCGCAGAATCTTGCTTTGCAGCGAGAGCGGCATGTCGCCGATCTCGTCGAGAAAGAGCGTGCCGCCGTGCGCGGCGTGAATGCGGCCGATGCGCGATTGCATGGCTCCGGTAAACGAGCCCTTGGTGTAGCCGAACAGTTCGGCTTCGAGCAGCGTCTCGGGAATCGCCGAGCAGTTGACGACGACAAACGGCTGATTGCGCCGCACGCTGATGAGATGAATTTCCTGGGCCAGCAGGTCTTTTCCGGTGCCGCTTTCGCCGGTAACAAGGACGGTGGTATTGCGGACCGCGACCATGCGCGTGACGGCCCAGGTGCGCTGCATCGGCTCGGAGCTGCCGATCATGCCCCGCACCTTGATGGCGTGGCGCTCGGGCGCGACCGGGTGAGTTTCGGGCATGGCCGTCGCGAAGGCCGCGCTGCGCACGGCCCCGCCCTTGTTGATTGCGTCGAAAAGCCGGGCCGACACCGGAGTGGGCGACGCGCTGCCGATGAGGAGCTGGCCGGTTTGCGAGTTCAGCATCAGCACCTGCGTGTTCGGGAAACGGTTCTGGACAATCGCGCGGAAGCCGTTCGGCTCAAGGTCCGGCAGCATGGGATCGAGCAGCAGCACGCCTTCTTCGGCTTCGTTCTTACGAAGCATCTCCAGCGCGCCCGCACCGCTCCCCGCCTGCGAAACGGTCCAACGTTCGGGCGCGAGCTTCTCCTGGAGCTCTTGCCGCAACTGCGCATTGGGACTGACGACGAGAACCGTAAACGGGAGTCGATCTTCGAAGCGTTCCGATTGAAGGGCGGGCGAAGCCATGCTGTTCCTGTGAACCAAAAATGAAATCAACTGCAGGATGCTGCTGTTCCGGTGCGGGGCTCAGGCCCTTGTGATCGGACGGCTTTGGCCGCGCCCGATGTTTGTTTGTTCGACTGCACGCCCGACGCTTACCGCTACGGTGCGACCGGCGATTTCGCCACGAGACGGCGCAAATTCGCCGGCGGGCTCGATCTCGCAGTCGAAGGCCACGCGATGGTTACGCTTCGCGCAGCTCATAGCCGAATCCGCGAATCGTATGCGTGAGGCGCGGCTCGCCGGGAGCGTCGACTTTGTCGCGGACGTATTTCATGTAGACGTCGACGATGTTGGTCGAGGGCTCCCCGGACATGTTCCACACCTCGTTGAGCAGGGTTGCGCGCGAGACCGGGTGCCCGGCGTTGCGCATCATCACGTCGAGAATGGCGAACTCCTTGGGTGTCAGATCGATCCTGCGGCCATTCCGCTCGACGCGACGCTCTTCGCGGTTGAGCGTCAGGTCGCCCACCTGCGAACAATTCGCCACGGCGCCGGAGTTGCGGCGCATTAGAGCATGGACCCTCGCCATGAGCTCGAGAAGCGCAAACGGCTTGGTCACGCAGTCGTCGGCGCCGGTGTGGAATGCGGCCACCTTGTCCTCCACGCGGCTGCGGGCGGTGAGCACCATCATCGGAAGGCGCGGATGCGAGGGGCGCACACGCTCGATCAACGCAAGACCGTCGAGCTTGGGCAGGTTCAAATCGAGGATCATCAGGTGATAGGGGTTTTTCTTTGTAAGTGCGGCGAGCGCCTCTTCCCCGTCCCGCACGATATCGACGGAGAACCGCAGCTGCTCGAGCTCACCGGCAAGAAACTCGGCCAGCGGAGTGTCATTGTCGACGATCAAAACTCGCCGAATCGGTCCTGCCGCGCTATCGCACGCGATCCTCTTTCTTTCGCTTGCACGGGGTGCAATTGCAGCCTCGAAAATTGGAGTTGCATCGGACGCATCTGTCTGCGGGAAAACGGTTACAGGCATATGAGCTCTCTGTATTCCGAAAATTGAATTAGTCAAAGTCCAAATGGACGAAAGTACCCATCTATGGGTCAATCGCATACATCGCTAAGAACTTTGGTAACCTGAAGGAAATCTTTCGTCAGACAGCCTTTTTTTTCAATACATAGAAAGTGTCATCGTCGCCCAAACCCCTTGTTGTCAAAGCCGACCGGCTCCGAAAAATGAAAAAGATGGCAGGATATACTCTGGTTTGAACGACCATGCAGAAATTCGAATATCGAACGCCGCGGTACCTCGTCGACCTTCCTGTTCTGTTCCGGCTGCAGGAAGCAAGCATTCCGGGCCGTTGCAGGGAGATTAGCAAGGAAGGGATGAGAATCGAGCTCGAACATCCGGTTGCGGCAGAGACCTGCGGCACCGTCTCTCTCAGCTACAAGGATCTCTCGCTGGAGTTGCGCGTGTGCGTGACGCGCACCGAGGCGGAAACCAAGGGACTGAAGTTTCTTTTCGAATCGGACAAGGATCGCAACGCGGTCGAGCGCCTGGTGGCGCTTCTCGCAGGATCTACCGGCCGGCCGGGCCCGATGCTGGTCCGTTAGCCGTTGCATGCTGGCCCCCGGGAGGTTCGGCATTTTGGCTGGTGACGGAGCCGGGAAGAGCGACTTCGGAGCCGTCGACCACCTGATATTGCACGATCAGGCTGACCCGGCGGTTGGAAGGATCTTCCGGATGCAGGGGAAGACGGGGCTGGCGATCGGCAAAACCGCGAACCTGTGAAATCTGCTCTTCGCGAACGCCTTCGGCTACCATCAATCGCCGGGCCTCGTTGGCGCGATTGGTCGACAGGTCCCAATTGTCGAATTTGCGGTGCGCCGAGTAGGACATCGAGTCGGTATGCCCTTCGACGGAAATCTTGTTGGGCAGCTTGCCCAGTTCCTGCGCGAGCACTTTCAGCAGGTCCTTGAGCGCCTGGGTGGGCTCGGTGCTGCCAAGCTCGAAGAACGTCCCTTTGGGTGATTCCATCAGCTCGATGCGAAGGCCCTCGGCGGTCACCGTGATTTCGATCTGGTTTTTGAGCTTATCCTGCGGGTCGAGATGATGAATGGATTGGAGCAGGTCCTCCTTCAGCTTGCTCATGTCCTCCTTTTTCAGCGCCACGTAGGTATCGCTTCCGTTCTTGTTGCTGCCTACGCGCTTGGCGGTGCCGCGCGGATCCTTGAAATACCCTCCGACTGCCTCCTGCACCTGCTTGCTGGCATTCAGCAGCCACAGGACGATGAACAGGGCCATCATCGCAGTCACAAAATCGGCATAGGCGACCTTCCACGCTCCGCCGTGATGACCGCCGTGGCCCTTCCTTTTCTTTACGATGATGATTGGCGCGGTTTCCACGCTTGCGATCCCTTCTCGGTTGCTTAAGCTGCCGCGGCCGGCTCGGCGGCTCCATCCTTGTGGCGGCAGGCTTGCTCGACTTCCTTGAACGAAGGCCGAACATGCTCCGGAACGGCGCGTCGCCCAACCTCGATCGCGAGGGTTGGCGACATGCCTTTGAGGAAGGAGAGCATGACGACACGCAGGACGTGGTAGTATGCGTGTTCGTCATCGACCAGCTTGGTCAGGTTCGCCGCCAGTGGTCCGACCATTCCATAACAGAGCAGAATTCCGAGAAACGTCCCCACCAGGGCCGCGGCGACTTTGTGGCCGATTTCCTCGGGAGGGCCCCCGAGCGCGCTCATGGTGACCACCACGCCGAGCACCGCTGCGACGATTCCCAGCCCCGGCAGCGAGTCGGCAACCGTTATCAGCGCGGAGACGGGTTGGCTGGCGCCGGCGTGGTGAACGTCCATGTCCAGCTCCATCATCTGGTCGACGTCGAACGGCGTGGCGCCGCCGGTAATGGCCATGCGCATGGTATCGCAAACGAAGTCGCGCGCGTGGTGACAGCCGAGAAAATCGGGATACTTGGAGAAGACCGGGCTTTTCTCGGGCTCCTCGACATCGGACTCGATGCCTACCAGGCCGCCCTTGCGCGCTTTGTTGAATACGAGGAACATCATCTTGAGAGTGTCGACATAACGCTGCTGCGAATACTTCGAACCTTTGAGCACCGTCATCAAGCCGGCGAGGATCTTCTTCAATACGTGAAACGGGTTGGCGGCCAGCAACGTACCCATTGCGGCGCCGGCGATGATGACAAACTCCGAGGGCTGCATCAGTACGAGAATCGGGCCCTTCTCCATCAGGAAGCCGCCGATGACGGCGCCGAAGACCACGAGTATGCCGATGATGGAAAACATGAACCGATGCTCCTCCGCGGAGAAACGTACAAATCTTGGCATTCGGCCGCTCAAGGGCCGCGCGTCTTCTTCGATCCGGATTTGTCAACTCGCTATCGGCATTCCGGTCCGGTCTTTTCAGTGGATAACCGCGTCGAAGAGAAAACCGCTGGCCCGGAAAGCGGTATTCCAGGTCAGGTTGGAAAACAAAGGCGCGCCGAATCCCGTGGCACTCAGTGTTCGATTCATCAATCAATGGCCGGAAACTTATCGAAGGAATCTTCCCTGTAATTGTGCGGCGATTTGTTCGACGGCTACAGGTTTGCTGAAGTAATAGCCCTGGATCTCGTAGCAATTCTGCCCGCGCAGGAAGTCGAGTTGCTCGACATTCTCAACGCCCTCGGCCAGGACTTCGAGGTTGAGCGCCTTGGCCATGTTAATGATGGCCGAGGTGATTGCGGCATCGTCCGCGTTGACCGAAACATCGCTGACGAACGAGCGGTCGATTTTGAGCCGGTTGACTTTGAACTGCCGCAGATAGCCGAGACTCGAGTATCCGGTTCCAAAGTCGTCGATCGCCAGCTTGACACCCATCGCGCGCAGTTCCTTGACCAGGATCAACATGACGTCCAGGTTCGTCAGCAGCAGGCCTTCGGTCAGCTCCAGCTCGAGATACTTCGGATCCAGCCCCGTTTGTTCGAGAATGCATCGGACCAACTCGCAAAAACCCTGCTGGCGGAACTGAATCGCGGAAACATTGACCGCGATAGGAACCGGTCGCAAGCCATCCTGCTGCCATTTTTTGGCTTGAGTGCAAGCGGTGCGCAACACCCACTCGCCGATGGGCACGATGAGGCCGCTGCTCTCCGCGATGCCGATGAATTCGCCGGGGGGCACAATGCCCATTGCCGGATGGCGCCAGCGCAAGAGGGCCTCAAGGCCGGAGACGTCTCCGGTGCGGATATCGACCTGCGGCTGATAAACCAGATAGAGCTCATCCCGATCGAGGGCCAGGCGCAGATCGTTTTCCAGGCGCAACCGCTCCCGGATCCCGTTGTTCATCTCTTCCGTAAAAAGTTGAAATCCGTTCGATCCCGTCTCCCGCGCCGAGACCATGGCGACATCGGCGCGTTCGAGCAGCATTTGCCCGTCTCGGCCGTGGATCGGATAGATACTGATACCCATGGTGCAGGAGATGTTGAGCGAGTGCCCGAGCAAGGAGAACTTGCCGGCCACCCCAGCGACGACCTCTGCGGCAAATTGCTCCACTTCGCGAGCGGCTTTCACATCTGGCAGGATGATGCCGAATTCGGCGCCACCCAACCGGGCTACTGTCGCCTCTTCTCCGACCGCGGTCCGGATTCGCTCGGCGACTTCCTTCAAGAGTCCGTCGCCAAACTCCTTGCCCAACGAGTCGTTCAGCATCTTGAAGCGATCGAGCTCGAGCAGCAAGAGCGCAACGCGTTGGCTGTTCCAGCAGGCAACCGAAAGCGCCTCGGAAAGGCGTTCCTCGAACAGAGACCGCCGGGGAAGACCGGTTACACGATCGTAGTAAGCGAGAAGTCGGATACGATCTTCGCTCCTTTTGCGTTCGGTGATGTCTTCGGCGGTGCCCTCGTAGTACAGGGTTTTGTCGCCGTCGAAGGTCGGCCGCACGTTCAGCTCGATCCACTTCCTCTCGCCGCGACGATCGCAAATCTCGGCTTCAAACCCGGAATGGACACCCCCTGCCTGGAGTGGCCCCACAAAATCGCTCCATCGGTTGGAATCGACAAAGATCAGCTCGCCGAAGTTGAAGATGGCCGCGAGCATCTCTTCCGGGCTTTCATATCCGCAAATGCTCGCCATAGCAGGGTTGACGAGCAGCGGTTCGCCTTCCGGATTGAGGCGGAAGATTCCGATGAGAGCGTTTTCAAAAAGGCCGCGATAACTTTCTTCGGCTTCGGCAAGAAAGTGATTCGCTTCTTCATATTCGGCAAGGAGACGATGCACGGGCTCAAGCGCGTCGTGCCACGCCTGCGCGGCGCCACGATGGCGCCGGCGCTCGACAAACGGACCCTTTGGCCTCGCATCCCCGGACATGACGCCTTCACTCAAGCGATGGGACGGAATGCCGGAATCCTGGCGCGACTCCGCATCCGGGCGTGCTGGACTGCCGGTACCCTGAGGGTGCATGGCCCTTCATCGGCCATTCCGCCGCGAGCTTTTAGACCGGAACATGGAAGACCGATCCCCCAAACGATGTACCTTGCCATGCTTCGAACGGGCCAGTGCGGATGAATCTCTCGCCGTGCAGGGAATGATTTTGAAGCGCGAGTTTTGCTGCGCGATCGAAGCTTCGAGATCTCTCGGAGTTCCTAAATCGTCCTCTGGAAATCGCCCCTTCAAATGCCGATAGAAGCGTTTCGGTTCGCTGCGGCATTGCGCGCGGAGACCGAGATTGTTTGGAAGGGATCTCGCCGCCCATCTAAATTTTTGAGGCCATTGGAAGACATTCAAGAACGGCTCCAAGATGAAATTCCCATTTCGCATCGACAAAAGCACTCTCGCCGGGACACTGGTTGCGTTGGCCGGAATTGCCGCTGGCCTGCTGATCGAAGGCGGCAAGCTCAGCCAGGTGCTGCAACCCACGGCGGCGCTGATCGTTTTTGGCGGGACCCTGGGCGCGGTCATGGTGCAGTTCCCGCTTTCGGTCGTCTTTCGCGCCTTCGTTCAGCTCAAGAACGTATTCTTCGGCACGGAGCCGGAGCCCGATGCCTTGATTCAGAACCTGCTCCGCTACGCCTACAAGGCGCGCAAAGAAGGACTCTTGTCGCTGGATGCAGAGCTGAACAAGATCCATGATCCTTTTCTGAAAGAGAGCCTGATGCTGGCCATCGATGGTTCCAGCGTGGAGGATCTGCGCAGGATGATGGAACTGCAACTCGACTATCGCGCAGAAAAGGATGAGCGCGTACCCAAGGTCTTTGAAGCGGCCGCCGGCTTTTCTCCTACGATTGGGATTCTTGGCGCCGTGCTCGGTCTCATCCAGGTGATGCAGCACCTGCAGGACATCAACGAAGTCGGCAAGGGAATTGCCGTTGCCTTCGTGGCGACGATCTATGGCGTCGGCGCGGCCAATCTGCTCTTTCTGCCCTGGGCCGGCAAGCTGAAGATTCGCATGCGCGAGCGCCAGGTCGTCCAGGAGATGACGCTGGAAGCGGTCCTTTCCATCATGATGGGCATGAACCCGCGCGCGCTCGAACTGCAGTTGTTCAGTTACCTTCCCACCGAGGTCAAGCCCGGCCTGGCCAAGGTGGGCGCGCCCAAGGTAGTCCCGGCAAAATCCCCGGCAAGACAACCGAAAGCTTCTGTGGCTAAATCGAGATGAGACGACGCCGACATAGCGAATCCCCGGAAAGCCACGATCGCTGGCTGGTTTCCTACTCCGATTTCGTCACGCTGCTGTTTGCGTTTTTCGTGGTGCTGTTTGCCTCCGCCTACCGGGACAAGCATTCGGTCATCCGCGTTTCGAACGCGATTCACCAGGGCTTTCAGTCGTTGGGCGTTTTGCCGGGAGGACACGACAAATACGCCATCGCTTATTCCGGAACGCCGACCGAAGAACCCTTCGCCCCAACGCCCAACGCGAGTCAAAAGGGACTTCCGCCGGGGCCCTCGGCCCAGCAAGTCCTCGAACTCGAGCGCCAGCTTCAATCGGCGATGGGCAGCGAATTGAAGAACCACGAGATGGAAATGAGCATCACTCCGGAAGGATTCGTGATCAGCCTCAAGGAGCTTGGATTCTTCAATAGCGGTCACGCCGAGCTGCTTCCCGGCGCGGCGGAGAAGATTGAACGGATCGCGAAGATCCTCTCGGCGCGCGGGCTGGAGCTGCGCGTGGAAGGCCACTCGGACAATCAGCCGATCCATAACGCGCAATTCCGCTCGAACTGGGAGTTATCGACGGCGCGCGCCATGACCGTGGTGTCGCTTCTCGTCGACCAGGCAGGCTTCGACCCCAGGAAGGTCTCCGTCGCCGGTTACGGCGAATACCGGCCCATCGCCGACGATTCCACGCCCGAAGGCCGCAGGATGAATCGGCGCGTCGACCTGGTCGTGCTGGGAACAGCGCCCCCTCGGCTGCCTGCTCCCTGACAGCCTGCTTCAGGCGGGCACGCTCAACGCCAGGTTGCTCCAAAGCCGCAGCGTCGTCTCCGCCTGGTTGATCGTGTAGAAGTGCAGTCCGGGCGCGCCGCCGCGCAGCAGCGTTTCGCAAAGGCGCGTGACGGCGTCGAGGCCGAATTCGACGAGCGCGGCCCTGTCGTGCTGCAGCTCTTCCAGTCGCAGGCGAATCCAGCGCGGCAGGTCGGCGCCGCAGCTGGTGCAGAAGCGCAGCGTGTTGGCGTAGCCGGTGATGGGCATGACGCCGGGGACGATGGGGATTTCAATGCCTGCGGCGGCGCAGCGCTCCATGAAATCGAAGTAGCAGTCGGCGTTGTAGAAGAGCTGCGTGATGGCGCCGTCGGCGCCGGCGTCGACCTTGCGGCGGAAGTTGTCGAAGTCGGCGGATGGGTTGGGCGCCTGAGGATGCATCTCGGGATAGGCAGCGACCTCGATGGTGAAGTAGTCGCCGTGCAGCTCGCGGATGAAGCCGACTAGCTCGTTGGCGTAGTGGAATTCGCCAGGCGCCGAAGAGCTCATCGCCGTGGCGGGCAGATCGCCGCGCAGCGCGACGATGCGGTTGACGCCCGCTTGGCGATAGCGGTCGAGATGCTCGGCGATGTTGGCCCGCGTGGAGCCGACGCAGGTGAGATGCGGCACCGTCTCGATGCCGGTGTGCTCCACCACGGTGAGCAGCGTGTCGTAGGTGCCGTTCTGGTCGGTGCCGCAGGCGCCGTGCGTGACGGAGAAATAGTCGGGACGAACCGCGGCCAGCTGGGCGATCGTCGCCGGAAACTTCGCGGCGCCTTCCGGCGTTCGCGGCGGGAACAACTCGAAGGAGAAGCTGAGGTAGTCCATAGACCCCCAGTGGACAGTGATAGTCAGTGATCAGCGGTCTGTGGATAGTGGTCAGACTCGGACCTCAGAAGTTCGCAACTTTTCACTGTTCACTGTTCGCTGTTCACTGTCCACTGTTCACTCAGTAGCGATAGATCTCCGCCTTGTACGGCCCCTCGACGGGCACGCCGAGATACTCGGCCTGTCGCGGCGTAAGGGTGGTGAGCTTCACGCCGATTTTTTCCAGATGCAGCCGCGCGACCTCTTCGTCGAGCTTCTTGGGCAGCGTGTAGACGTCGACTTTGTAGCTGTCGCGGTTCCGCCAGAGATCGATCTGCGCCAGCGTCTGGTTGGAGAAGCTGTTCGACATCACAAAGCTCGGGTGACCGGTGGCGCAGCCGAGATTGACCAGCCGCCCCTCGGCAAGAATGAAGATGCTGTGGCCGCCGGGGAACGTGTACTTGTCGACCTGCGGCTTGATGTTGAGCTTCTCCACGCCCGGCGCGGCGTTGAGCCGGTCCATCTGGATCTCGTTGTCGAAGTGGCCGATGTTGCAGACGATGGCCTGATCCTTCATCTTCTGCATGTGCTCGAGGGTGATGATGTCCACGTTGCCGGTGCAGGTGACGTAGATGTCGCCGCGGCCCAGCGTCTCTTCAATCGTGGTGACTTCGAAGCCTTCCATCGCCGCCTGCAGCGCATTGATAGGGTCGATCTCGGTGACGACGACGCGCGCGCCCATGCCGCGCAGCGAGTGGGACGAGCCTTTGCCCACGTCGCCATAGCCGCAAATGACGGCGACCTTGCCGGCGACCATCACGTCGGTGGCGCGCTTGATGCCGTCGGCCAGCGACTCGCGGCAGCCGTAGAGATTATCGAACTTCGATTTCGTTACCGAGTCGTTGACGTTGATGGCGGGAACGAGCAGTTTGCCCTGCTCCTTCATCTTGTAAAGCCGATGCACGCCGGTTGTGGTCTCTTCCGAGACGCCGCGCCACTCCTTCGCCACCTTGTGCCAGTGCTGTTTGTCTTCGGCGTAGATCTTCTTCAAAAGGTCCTTAATCACCTGCTCTTCGTGATTCGAAGACGGCGAGTGACCCCACGGGTCGCCCTCCTCGAACTCATAGCCCTTGTGAATCAGCAACGTCACGTCGCCGCCGTCATCCACGACCAGTTGCGGCCCTTTACCGTCCTTGTGGCTGAGTGCCTGGTAAGTGCACCACCAATAGTCCTCGAGCGATTCGCCCTTCCAAGCGAAGACCGGGACCCCGGATGCGGCGATGGCGGCGGCGGCGTGATCTTGTGTAGAAAAAATATTGCAGCTTGCCCAGCGCACCTCGGCGCCCAGGCTCTTCAGCGTCTCGATGAGCACCGCCGTCTGGATGGTCATGTGCAGCGAGCCGGTAACGCGCACGCCGGCCAGCGGCTTCTGCGGCGCGTATTTGTGCCGGATCGCCATCAGGCCGGGCATCTCCTGCTCGGCGATCGCGATCTCCTTACGGCCCCAATCGGCCAGCGAAAGATCGGCGACTTTGTACTCTGCGGCTGCGATTTCGAGGGTGGAAGTTGCCATGCGGGGGGATTCTCCTTCGTATCGTCAAATCGTGATATGATGATGTGTACCAGAATCCAGGCGGAGTGTCAATGTCCTAAATGGCGTCAATTGTAAAAATTCTGCGCGTGGTGGCCGACCCCAACCGGCTGCGCATTTTGCTGCTCCTGCGAGGCGAGGAACTCTCCGTGGCCGAGTTGCAGGAGATCCTGGTGATGGGCCAGAGCACGATTTCGACGCACCTGGCGCAGTTGAAACAGGCGGGGCTGGTCGAAGACCGCCGCGCGGGAAAGAACAGTCTCTACAAACTTAAGAGTTCCAATGGGATTATCGGCGAATTGCTCGAGAAGGCGAGCGAAGAGATTCCCGATGCCCGGCGCGACCAGGCCGCGGCAAAACGGGTGGTGAAGAAGCGCCAGGACAAGATGCGCGCGTTTTTCGACAGCGTGGCCGGCCGGCTGGGACGCGACTACGTGCCGGGCAAGTCGTGGAAAGGCGTGGCCGAGGCGCTGCTGCGGCTGATGCCGCCGATGACGATTGCCGATCTGGGCGCGGGCGAGGGCGCCTTTGCCCTGCTGTTGGCGCAGCGCGCGAAGAGGGTGATCGCCGTCGACAACTCGGCGAAGATGATCGAGGTGGGCCAGGAGCAGGCGCGCAGGAACGGCGTAAAGAACCTCGAGTTCCGGCTGGGCGACATGGAAGAGATTCCCATCAAGTCCGGCGCGGTCGAGCTGGTCTTCTTCTCGCAGTCGCTGCACCACGCGCTGCATCCGGAGCGTGCGATCGCCGAGACGTGGCGGATTCTGGCTCCCGGTGGACGCGTGGTGATCCTCGATCTGGTCCAGCATCGCTTCGAAGAAGCGCGCGAGCTCTACGCCGACGAGTGGCTGGGCTTCAGCGAAGCGGAACTGGAAACCATGCTGGAGAAAGCCGGCTTCCGCAACGTGCAGACTTCGGTGGTGCACAAGGAGCAGGAGACGCCGCAGTTCCGGACGCTGCTGGCGATCGGCGACAAGGCGGCGTGAGCACAGGCGACCTGAGGGGCATTGGATCTGTGAGGTTCAGGCTCGACCTACACCAAGCCTCCAACCGCACGAATTCGCGCCAACGATTATGCTTTCCCAGGTCCGAAAACACGGACCTGGAGCACCCTGGCAACTACGGCGCGGCAGTAGTCGAGAATGCAGTATTCTCCCGCCGAAAGCTCTGCATCGGGTCGGCGTCGACCTGCGACGGCGTGATACCGATGGCCTGGTCTTTGCCGGATCGCTTGGCCTGGCACAGCGCACGATCAGCCAGGTTGAGCACGTCTTCATATCCCATGGCGTCGACATTGTCTTCGAGCCAAGGGAAGGCCGCCCAGCCGATCGAGCAGGTGCGCCGAATGGCGAGCGAAGCGCTCACCCGGAAGGGCTCGGCGCGAATGACCTGCCTGACGCGCAGTGCGAGCGCGTCGGCCTCTCTGCGATCGGTAAAGCGGCAGACAATCAAAAACTCCTCGCCGCCCCAGCGTACCAGCACGTCGGAGTCGCGCATGACGGACTCAAGCCGCCGTGCAGTTTCGACGAGGACAGAGTCGCCCGCGCAAT
>JASHTH010000388.1 GCA_030040655.1 Acidobacteriaceae bacterium
CCGTCGAAAGGCTCGGTGACGGGCGCCTTGCGCAGCGCTTCGAGGCTTTTGCCCAACTCGCGCATCGCCGCTTCCATCTCGGGCAACGGCGGCAGACCGTCGAGGGTCTCGGCCTCGAAGGTCCGCGCGCGAAACAGGTCCATTCCGTCGTCGGCGCGGGTCACGGCGAAGGCGACCAGGCGAGCGGAGATGTGCGGAGTGACGACACGCGAACCTTCCGACGAGACAAAATAATCCGTCTCGTTCTGCACCGCGAGCATCACCGCGTTTTGATAGACATCGGGATAATCGCGGAAGATCTTGGACAGGTCGCGCACTCGCCGCTCCCAGGCCGTGCGATCCACCACGACGGGCGGCGCGGGCTTGCCGATAGAGACCTGCAGCGCTTCGCGGCTGAAGTCGGGCGAAGTGTCCTCTTCCTTGGCGCGGACCTGCGCCTCGGTTTTTACGCGCAGGTAGTTGTCGAGCGCGGCGCCATATTCGCCGTTCGTGCCCAACCACAGTGCGCGCTGAATCGCCCCGGCGTCGTCTCCCAAGGGCAGAGAGAAGCTGCGTACGCCCGAATTGCGATGTGTTCCGTGGGTGTTGTCGAGCTGAGGATCTCCCAGGCGGATCTGTACGTCAGCAAAGCGCTCATGGGCGGCGGAGCTGTCGGCCAGTGCGCCAAATTCGGCGCGAATGGCCACGGCATTGACATCGCTGACCGAATAGCTCAGGAAGTACGGCGCCACTTGATTGTCGGAACCTGCGACCGCGGCCTTCCCGAGCGATGCGAAGGCGCGGTTCAGCTCCCCAGTAAGCGCGTTCAACAGCACCGAGGGGGACGACTCAGCCGGTGCAGCGGCGAGCCCCGGCAGGGCGGCGAAGATGCTCAGCAATAAAACGAACGGAGGAGCGAGACGCCGGAAGAAGCTCCGCGAGCGTGCGGAAATCAAAGAAAAGGGCTGAGGCACGGCTTGACTCGGTGAAACCCAGGTTGGTATTCCGATTGTCTCAGATTGTCGTTCGGGAAGGGAACCACGACTTTGCTCCGCCTCATTCTCCGTATCGTTTTGGCGGCCATGGCCCTCGCCGTTGGCACGGCTGGATTGCCGTGTTTTGCCATCGCTCAGAATGTCCCCCCGGCCGTTGCGCCCAATCCAGCTTCGGCTCAGCCCCAGGCGCAATCGGACGCTTCAAAGCCTCAGTCCGCCTATACGCTGCCGCCGGAAAAACTGGCCAAAGCCATTGCCCTCAGCCGCATTCGCAACATTCTCGACATCGTCGGCTCGCTGTGGGGGCTGATGGTGCTGTGGCTGCTTCTGGCATTGGGCATGGCCGCGGGCATCGAGCGCTGGGCGGAGCGCGTCTTCCGGCGCCGCTGGCTGCAGGGTCTGCTGTTCTTTGCCGCCTTTCTCGTCATCGTGTTTTTCGCCGATCTTCCGCTGGAGATCGTCGGCCATCACTTCAGCCGCGAGTACGGAATCAGCGTTCAAAGCTGGGGTAGCTGGCTCAGCGACGAGGCAAAATCGCTGGGCCTCGCGCTCGCCATGGGCGCTCCAGTTCTGCTGCTCTTCAACTGGATCGTGCGCCGCCGGACGCGGCGCTACTGGCTGGGCGCGTGGATGGTCACCTTGCCGTTGCTTGTGCTCTCGATCTTTGTCGAGCCGCTGATTGAGCCGCTTTTCGACAAGTACGAGCCATTGTCTCTTCATTATCCCGGCCTGGTCGCCAGGCTCGAGCAAGTTGTCGTTCGCACCGGCACGCAGATTCCGCCCGATCGCATGTACCTGATGAAGGCGAGCCTGAAGACCACCGGACTGAATGCTTACGTGACCGGCATCGGCGCGACCAAGCGCATCGTGGTGTGGGATACGACCGTGGAGCGCATACCCGAGGACGAGATCCTGCTTGTCTTCGCGCACGAGAGCGGCCACTACGTCCTGCACCACATTCCCAAGATGCTGACCGGCATTGCATTTGCGCTTTTATTCGTCTACTGGGCCTGCGCCGGCTTCGCCGCCTGGCTGGCGCGTCGCTTCGGCTCGCGATGGCGCCTGCCGGAGGGATCTCCTTTGGCCAGCCGCGCCGGATTCGTCGTTCTGATCTTCTCCGTCAGCGTTGCGGGCTTTCTGCTGCAGCCGGCGGGCAACGCCTTCAGCCGCCATTTCGAGCACCAGGCCGACATTTACGGCCAGGAGGCCATCCACGGCCTGGTTCCCGACCCGCAGAAGACCGCCGTCGCCGGGTTCAATGCTCTGGGCGAGGCCTGGCTTGAAGATCCAAACCCCAGCCCCTTCATCGAATTCTGGCTATACAATCATCCGTCGGTGAAGACGCGCGCCAACTTCGCCGCGCACTACGATCCATGGGCGAATGGGGGGCATGGGGAGTTTTTCAAGAACTAGGGACTGCGCGACTGAGGGGCTTTAGGAAGAAGAAGAGGGTCCAGCGTCCAGTGTCCAACCCCCATGGGTCGCGGGCGATCGAGTTCAAAGAGCGCACGAAATCAGCCCTGAGGGGCTAAAGCCCTGAGATCGGTTGGAAGCGGGTTGCGGCACGACTGAAGTCAGGCCCTGTTGCAAAGCATTTTCCGCGCGACTGAAATTCGTGCCCTGTTACAAGGCTCACGATCTGGCATTCGTCAGCCGCTGCCTAGTCCCTCCGTCCCTCCGTCCCTCGTCTACAATCGCTCCATGCAATTTTTCACCATCTCCCGCCGGCGAACGGACACTTTTCCATCCGACGCGTTCACGCCCGAACTGCTGGCCTCCGAGGGCCGGCGGGTTCGCGAGCTCTACGCCGCAGGCATCCTGCGCCAGATCTGGAAACGCGGTGATGCTCCGGGCGCGGCCATCGTGTGGGAAGCTGCCAGCGAAGAGGAGCTGCGCGCCGCCATGGCGAGTCTGCCTTTGGCCCAGGCGGGAATGCTCGAGATCGTGGCGTTCGTTCCGCTGCAGCCGTATCCTGCCTTCGGCCCGGAACGTTGATCCCAAAACGTTCTCGTGGGCTGCAGAGGCTGGGGAAAAACTCATTTGAATGCGACCAACCGCACGACAACGGCTGGGCAGTGTCTGACAAATCGGAAATGCCGCAGACAACCCCGAAAAGCGGCCCTCAGGGGCTAAAGCCCTCATTTTTGCGCTCTTCTCGGCACGACCGAAGTCGTGCCCTGTTACAAAGTATTCGACCGCAGTCGGTCATGGAACAGGGTTCCACCCGAGAGCATGAAAATACAACCGCGGAACCTTCGCCTGCGGCTCAGGATGACATGCTGAGGAGTGGGCGAAAGCTATTTTCAGGGCGGATTCATCAGACATTGCCTGGGGAGGCTCTGAGCAACTCAGAGATCGCCCCTCTGGGGCTGAAGCCCACCTTCATGTGCGGCGTTTATCGCACGGCTGAAGCCGTGCCCTTTCAAAGAGCCGATTTGTTCAGAGATTCCCTAACGCCCGATCCATATTGCTGCGCGTTTCGGCACGGCTATAAGCCGTGCCCTGTTACAAGACCCGTCGCGGCCGACGCGCGCGGAGTTTTCCGAAGACTGTGGAGAGCCCATAGGCTCAAACTGACCCGTCAACCGGTTTCCCTCATCCCTACCCAACACCGTAAACTAGGGAGTCGCATTGCAGAATTTTGGTTGT
>JASHTH010000389.1 GCA_030040655.1 Acidobacteriaceae bacterium
TTCGTTGTCATGTTCCTCGTTTCGTTCACCTTGGGGCGGAAGCTCGGCGCGGACTATTCGAAGACCACAACGCTCTCTTTCACAGCCGCTTCGAACAACTTCGAGTTGGCGATTGCGGTCGCTGTCTCGGTGTTCGGCATCAACTCCGGTGCGGCGTTCGCGGCGGTCATCGGACCGTTGGTTGAAGTTCCGGTCATGATCGCTCTCGTCAACCTGTCGTTCTATTTCCAGCGCAAATTCTTTGCTGAGCCACAACTTATGAAGTTTGAACCTGTCTGCGTTCCGGAACGACGTGGGTAGACCGAATCAAGCCGGGACCGGTTACTGCCCAGGAGCATTTCAAGGATTGCAACTCAGACTGAGCTGCTGACCGCCAACTGAGCGCCTTTGCTGGCTGCTTTGAGCTTTGCGCTTTTGGCAATCGAGTCTGAAACCGCCCAGGATGCCCCAGCCAATGCCATGGCAATTCCGTTGGCCGACTAATAGACATGCTCATGGGGAGCGGAAAAGAGCCTGGGGGCCCAGACCAGGATCCAGAAGCCGGCGATCATCACGGTGAGCAAGCGCGAGGCTAGAACGGAGACAATGCCAGAGAGGATGGCGGCCGCAGCCAGGAAGAAGCAGACCGTGGTAGTGACCGCCCAAAACACCTGTCCCGGCGGAATCCATTTGGGGACCCAGGCGGGGAGCCCGGAAAAATCGACGACGTGAACCACTCCGAAGGAGATCACGCAGATTCCGTAGGAGCGGGCGAACAGCGCCTCACTGCGCGCCAGCGCGGAGTCGCGCGACGCCAGCGACGCCAAAAGAACCCCTCCCGCGATTGCCACTGAAAGCTGTCCGAAGACGTTGCCCCAGGAATCGTAGATTCTGGGATCCTGCAGAGCTTTGACCGCCCAAAGAAGAGCGAACACCGAGTAGACTACCGTGAGCAGCGCGGCCCCGGCCCGGGCGACGCGCGTCCGTATCAGCCCAAGTCCTCCGGCAAGCTCGCAAAGCGCAGCGAGATAGGCGAGCGCCGTGCGCCCGGGAATCCCCGGGCCGACTCGTTGCCAAGAGGCGGCAAATCGCCCCACACCAGGCCGATGAGACCGAGAGCGACGGCGCCGGCGGCGTAGGCGTAGAGGCCGAGATTGGACGTGAGGCTTCGATTCGGCATCGCAAACGGATCAAAAGAAAAGACGCAAGACACCGACGTGCCGGGTACGGCAAGTCCACTATTTTCACGAGGCCGTCTGTCAGCGGCCATAGCCGCTTGCGTCAGACAGAGCGATGCCACTTGAGAAATCGTCTTATTCCAGATCCGAGAATGCGGACCCCCACCCCAGCGAAAAGACCCGCCGCTGAGGACCCCGGACCTGGGGCACCCTGCTTTCACTGGATAAGACGCCTTCCGCCGGTAGCGTGGGGTAACCCGCCAAGCAATACTCCACCATCGGGTACTCGTGACGGAGATCACTGAATGGATTTCGACGAAGGGGGCAGACTTCCGCTTAGAAGGTGGTGGGCCATGGTCTTTCTTATCTGGCTCGTGCTCTGCCTTGTCGTGGTTTCCTTTCTTCTGCTTCTACCCGCACTCTGGAGACGCGCGATTTGCGATCGATATTCCGGCAGCAGGCTCGTTGCGTGTCCTGAAAACCAGCAACCAGCCGTCGTGAGCTTCGATGCCCGGCACGCAGCGGCGACAGAAATGGATGGACGCCTGGATTTGCGTTTGTCCGACTGCACGCGTTGGCCTGAACGCTCGAAGTGCAACCAGGCGTGCCTGTCTCAAGCTGCTCGAACAGAGCCTTACCCACCCGGCGAAGTGCAGGCGGGAAAGAAACCGATCTACCACCTGCCCATTGTTCTGGCGGCGTTTGCGGCTTGGTGCCTGGGAGCGATTTGGCATTCGCATTACATGTTCCGCGCGCGGTGGATGCACGCTCTCGGACTCACCCATGCGCAAGTCAAGCAGTTCGTGTGGTGGTTATCGCCGCACCTGCTTACCGCGGCTGCCTGTCTTCTCTTTGCCTACGGAGTCGCGTGGCTGCTTGCCGTGTGTCATCGCAAAGGTGTGCTTCCGGGAGTGCTGATGTCCGTGCTGCTTTGCGCAGCCGTGGTCGCTGCGAGCTGGTTTGGCATCGCAAGACTGCCTCATGACTTGTTCGCAATTGAAGCGGGTTACATCGTTCTGGCTGCGTTGACCGTAGGAGCCATTGTGGGCGGCTTGTATGACAAGCTCGTGATGCCGTCGCGGTGACGGGAGGCTCGAAGGCGGAATCTGGCGCGTCGGGCAGGCTTGGCCACGGAGGAGGCCCGCCCGTTCGCTCACCGCAGCGAGTGATCCCAGGTCCGAAAAGGAAGCTCGGGCTCTGAATGCGTGTCATCGTTGGCGGGTGGGCCAGGTCTCGGAAGAAGCATCCCGACTTTTACATGTGGGTGCCCCGGGTCCGTCTGTTTTGGGACCTGGGGTGAGGCAGGGCACGGAGGGAGGGTACGGCCTTCAGGCCGTACATTGTCGTCCACCAAAGAACCTCTCCGGGGCTTTAGCCCCTGAGGGACGCTTCCTCGGTCGGGCGGTGGCGGACGAGGGATCGGGGGACGCTTTCGCAATTTCTGAGTCGCTGTATCCCGGAGCCGCTGCACTCAGGTCGACGCGACCCCCAGGGAGCGGCGACATCGGACGGAATCCGAGAGGCCACAGCAACTCAGGAATTGCCGTAGCGTGGACGAGCTTGAGAAAGGCGACCAGTCGCCGGAGGAATACGGACGCCACACAACGCTGCGCTATGAAATCCTCGCTGAGCTCAAGAACAACCCCTTAAGGCTGGCACCGTTTCCGTCAAACCCACCCCGATCCAACCCGCAGATTCAAAGCCAATTACATTTGCAGACGAACTGCCGAGTTTCATCGAGAATCGGCTTAAAGCAAATCTAGAGATGCTGTGTACCGAAGCCAAGGCAGTCAATTCGCCGCGACCCCAAGGAGCGGCGACCCTGCAAGACAGAAAACAGGCCACACCTTCTCTGGTTTTGCCGTAGAAGCACAACTCCATCCTGTGCGGTTGCCCATGCGAAGAGTGAAAAACATCACCGTCGCTGTTCCTGTCGATCTCTACCGCCAGACGCGGCGTCTCGCCGCCGAGTACGACACCACCGTTACCGCCATGGTCGCGTATCTGCTCGAAAGACTGCCGATTCATGTCGAGAAAGCCCGCTTTCCCAAGGGCGGGATCAAGCACCGCCGCGTCCGCTCGCCCCAAGAAATACCCCCCTCCCCCCCACCTGATTTACCGCAAATTTCGCTGTGAAACTGTGTGATGCCTGCAACCCAAGTGAATGCAGCTATTTCGGCGGGAGTCATCGAGCAACTTACTGGCGCTGTACGCCAGTAAAACCGGCGGATGGGTGCCCCAGAGCCTGCCCTGAGCTTGCTGAAGGGTCCGTGGGTTCGGACCTGGGATCGCCTATCTGTCATTCAGAATCGTTCGGGCGCTTTGCTACCAGGCCACGCGTTCGGGCAGGAATTCGGCGAAGAGGTCGTCGTACCAGGGCTTGAGGGCCTTGACGTCGGGCTTGGTGTGGCCTTTGGAATATAAGTCGTATTGATTGAATTTGAGCACCCAGGGGAGCATGGCACGGTCCTGCGAGTTGGCGAGGTGATCGTAGGCGCCGTGGCGGTGCCACGGATAGAAGGAGTGGAAGCGCAGCATGTAGAGCGCTTCGGTGCGCAGGTAGCGCTTCATGACTTCGGCGATGTAGCCGTCGTGGCCGAAGGACATGTGGACGTTTTCGAGGCCGCAGTTGGGCTCATAGATTCCATATTTCGTCTGGTATTCGGGGACGTTGCGGTCGGGGTTGCCGGGGCGAGTGGGCACGCCGGTGGCGGGGTCGGCCGGCGCGGGATAAAAGTACTCGGGGTAGACGATCTCCTCGCTCCAGGCGCAGCCGACAGGGAAGGTGTCGCCGACGACGCCCCACTGCGGCTCGCCGTAAAGGCAGAGGCACTTGCCCAGATCGTGGAGGAAGCCGGTGAGGATCATCCAGCGCGGCTGGCTGTCGCGGCGCATGGCTTCGCTGGTCTGCAGCAGGTGCTCGATCTGGGTGAGGTCGGTGTCGGGGTCGGAGTCGTCGACCAGCGTGTTGAGGAACTCGGCCGCTTCCCAGATAGTTTTCTTGCCTTTGTTCAGGCTGAAATACTCGCGCTCCTTGCCGAGGACGTAGTCGACAGTCTGGTTCTCGTGGTTGAGGCGATAGAACTCGGCGACGCCGGGCTGGGCCTGCGCGTCGTAAACGCGGAACTCCTCTTTGGAGCGGCCTTCGCGGTAGCGGCCCTCGACGAAGTCATCCCACTGATCGAGGTTATTGAGGGGCTGGTGAAGAGTGGCGCCCATGAGGACCTCCGGGATCATTGCCTCCCTTTCAGTTTGAAGCAAAAGCGAGTTGGGTGGAAGGGAAAATCGGGGGAATGTTCGCGCGGGGCGGTAGGAATGACGGAAGGTGATGGCGATCCCATCCTTGCGGCAAGGACAAAAGCGCCACTAGGACGGGGCACCGAGACTGGCGGCCGTCGGCGCGAGAAGAACGGGCTTGCATCCGCCAGAGTGTTCCGGTGTGGGCACGAAGCCGGCAATGCAGAGAAGAGCGTTCCAATTCAGGACGCAATCGACTCAGAATACGGATGGACAATTGACAGCAGCAGAGGGGCTGCATAGGCTGAGGCCACCAATCCGCAGATCGCTTCCCGATCGAGAAAGGAAGGTGTGGCGATGAACTCGCATTCCTTGAGAAAGATCGTGATTGCCGCTTCGCTGACGTTATTTCCCTTCGGCGGTTTTGCCGCAGCTCCCTCGAATGCCAGCGTGAATGGCGACTATGCGTTCCAAATCTGGAAGTCCAACTATGACTCCTGGAGCAAGAGCGTGGTGTGTCAATACGCGGAGGGGACGATCACTTTTTCGGGCCGCGGACAGGCCGTGTCCACGCAGCTCATCTTCGGAACCGTGAGCTTCGATGGCAACGGCCACCTAACCTCCAATTACACCGCGGTTCATAAATTCGACCAAGCCGCCAGCAACAACACGGTGAGCATCACCTGCCCGGACAAATACGGCGGAACTCCGACGATTAACAGCGGGCAGGTGGTTTTTGAGGCGCCCGAGACCGGCACATTTACCGGGACCTACAGCGTTTCGTCCAGCGGCTCCGGGTCCATGACAATCAATGGTTCGGGGATCAACGGACCGGTCACAATGGAGTTCGACCTTGGCGCATTCACCGGCTCGGACGTCAGTACCACGCTCCTGCTGCGCAGCGACCCGAGTTCCGATGACACCAGCACCGGAGTCGCCGTGCTCAAGTAAAGGACGGGAGCGCGTCGGCCAGCCGTTTACGACGCGGCGGGTCGGAGCTTCATAGCGATTCTGATCCCATCCTTTCGCTCAGCCACCCCACGAACGAAGACCTGTTCGTGGGGATTCCGGTTCGCCACCCCAACAACTTCGTTGCCGGGGACCCCGGCTCTCCACCCCAACAACTTCGTTGCCGGGGACCCCGGTTCGCGCGAAAGGATGGGGCATGGGCAGATCGACTGTCGTGAAATCCCTGGTCCGAAACTACGGACGTGGGGCACCCGCTTTTTATGGGGCGGGCCGCGGCCAGCGCGCTTCAACGGTGGTGGAGATGCCGCCGCGGGGACGGAAGTCTCCTTTGACTGCGGCCCATACCGGATCGCAGGCCTTCACGATGTCTTCGAGCACCTGGTTGACGATGTTTTCCTGAAAGATGCCGAGATTGCGGTAGGTGAAGAGATACTCCTTGAGCGACTTGAGCTCGAGGCAGCGCGAGCGTGGCATGTAGCGGATGGTGAGCCGACCGAAGTCGGGCAAGCCGGTCTTGGGGCAGACGGAAGTGAGTTCCGGATCGACGATTTCGATCTCGTAGCCGGGAAACTGATTCTCCCAGGTCTCGATTTCGGGGAAGGCGTGGTCAAGGCCGGCTTTGGCGTGGGCGTCGGTGTAGCGGGGTGAGGCGACGGTCATGGCTTTATTGTACGAAGTGCGGACTCCGAGCGCTTAAGGCCAGGTGGTCGCGACAAGCCAGAAGACCAACGTGCCGATTGCGGATGCCGGCGCCTGCCAACGCGTTGGACTTTTTTGCCAGAGGCCTGCAAGCGAGAACAGAAAGCCAGCCGACGAGAGAATTCCTCCCGTTTTGATGGCTTTGGCAAACAGAAAGAAGCCGGAATTGGATTGAAAGCCTCCCAGTTCCGCAAAGGCGATCGCTGAGAGCGCGAGTACTGCGGATGCACTCGCGAGGGTGAAGCCGATGAAAGACAAGATGGATGAGATCGCCCGTGCTTTCTCCTGCCAGCACCAGCTCATCCAGCCCCAGATCAGCGTCGTCGGGGCGACGAGGTAAGCAAGAAGAAACGCAAGTGTCCACAGTGCTTTGTCTAAGACGCTCATTGGATCTATATCCGCTGCCGTTCAGTGTAATTTGATTCACGCGGGTCTGTTCGACTGCCTGAATCCGGGCGGAACCGCAGATCCTTCGACTCCCTTCCACGTCCCCTTCGGCTTCGCTTAGGGTTCGTGTCCGGTCGCTCAGGATGACAAGAAATATGCCGTAGTCCAAAGATCACATCGCCGGCAGCGGGCTTTTGCTGGGCGCGAGGATGTCGTCGAAGCGGTCGGGCGTACCTTCCACGCGCTCGAGCGATGGATAGCGCATGCCGTCGTAGCACGGGATCGAGTAAGTGATGAAACGATCGCCGTCGCGCACCTGCAATTGAATGGGCTTCTTGTCTTTCTCTGCAGCGAGAATCGCACCGGTGAGCACCTTCGCTGAGTAGGCGGTGCCGTTGACCGAGACGAGATCCATGCCCGGCGTAATTCCCTGCTGGTAGGCTATGCTGCCCCACCACACGTCGCCGATGGTTCTCGATCCGCTTTCGGCGTGGCCGCGCAGCAATCCGACGGAAAAGCCCAGCGACGTGGAAAAGTCCGCCATGCCGTGCTTGGCCATCTCCTTGTCGAGCCAGTCGGTGGGCTTGTCGGTGTAGACCAGCTTGTAGCCGCCCTGCGTGAAGCCGTTCATCGGCACTTCGGGATGAAGATCGTAGACGCGTTGCTGCAGGAAGCCGCGCCAATCGTAGGGGGCGACCGCGTTGAGATCGTTGATGACGTCGTCGAGCGAGTAGGTGTCGGTGATGAAGCTGCCGTTGTAGACGCCGAGAAATTTCTTGCAGAAATCGTCGAGCGATTTTTCGCCGTGGGTCAGCTCGCGGATTCTGGTGTCGGCGTCGAGCCAGATCAGCATGCCTTCCATGTAGTAATCTTCTTCGCGCTGGAAGCTGACCCAGCTCACCCGAGCGCGCTGCGAGATGAT
>JASHTH010000050.1 GCA_030040655.1 Acidobacteriaceae bacterium
CTGCGCTTGATCAAGCCCGTCGCTTACCAGGAGTCGAACGGCCGCCACACGGCCGTATCCTCGACGTACCGTCTCCTCGCCAAAAACAGCATTGGCTTCGCCGTCGCGAGCTACAACCACGAACAGCCGCTGGTGATCGACCCGGTGCTGGTCTATTCCACGTATCTTGGCGGCAGCGGCAAGTCAGGCTTCAACCCCCCGTTGGGCGATCAGGGCAATGGGATCGCAGCCGATTCCAGCGGCGACGCCTACGTCGTGGGCAGCACGCGTTCGATTGACTTTCCCATCACCAACAATGCCTTTCAAAAGAAGAACCTTGCAGCTTTGGCAGGATATGGCGGCACGGTGTTTGTGACCAAGTTCAATCCAACCGGCACGGCTCTCATTTTTTCAACATTTCTCGGAGGGTCCGTCAATGACTCCGGCTACGCGATCGCGCTTGACTCAGCGGGTCACATATATATCGCCGGCGCCACAAGTTCGAGCGATTTTCCCGTAACTTGCGGAGCTTTTCAGACCAAAATCCCGGCACCCAACGGTTCTGCGTTTGTCATCAAACTGGCGCCGTCCGGCAACCTACTCGAATTCTCCACGTATCTGGGCGGAAGCGGCGTCGTTTTCATGGGAAGCAGTACAGGAGAGGTAAGCATTGTCCAAGCAATCGCCGTGGATGCCAGCGGGGAAGCCTATGTGACTGGATATACCTCGTCAGCGGACTTTCCCGTCACCTACGGAGCGTTCCAGACGGAATACGCTGGGACGAACGGGCTCCCGAACGCGTTCGTGACCAAGCTGAACCCAACCGGCACGGGCCTCGTGTACTCCACTTTTCTGGGTGGAAGCGGCGGATTCGTCGACCTCAATGACGTCTGGTACACCGGCGAATCCGGCAATGGCATCGCCGTAGATGCTTCGGGAGATGCGATCGTGGCGGGCAGCACGACTTCCGCGAACTTCCCGACGACCCCAGGCGCATATCAAACGGCGATCGGGGCCAGCAACATCGTGACCGGCTTTGTAACCGAGTTGAACCCGGAAGGAACGGACCTGGTGTACTCGACCTTTCTCGGGGGCAGCAAGGATGACTCGGCCAGCGCCATCGCCCTGGGCAGCGATGGAAGTGCTTACGTGGCCGGATCCACGTCCTCAACCGATTTTCCCACTACCGATGGCGTACTCTTGGGCCCAAATTCCAAAATGGGCTTCCTGGTGGGCATCTATCCGCCCAGCGGATTTGTTACCAAGCTGAATCCAGACGGCTCTAAATTGGATTACTCCTCGTATATCGGAGGAATTGAATCTTCGGTGAGCAGCCTCGCGGTCGACGGCAAGGGAAACGCGTATCTTGCCGGGAGCGCGCAGTCTCAGGGCGTGGGAATCGCAGGATTTAAGTCGACGCCCGACGCGCTTGCCACACCCTCTTCCGATCCATATAACCCATTCGGCACTTCGGCCTTCGTTCTCAAACTAAGCCCCGACGGAACACGACTGAATTACGCCACGCTGTTGGGGGGAGGCGCCACGGAATGGGCCCCCTTAAATGACGCGGCTATGGCCCTGGCGCTGGATCCGTCGGGAAATGTCTATATCACCGGCATCGCAAATTCGAGCTCCTTTCCCACCACCACCGGAGCCTTCCAGACGGAGAACAAGGGCGTGAATGGAGATCCCAACGCTTTTGTTGCCAAATTCGCGTTGGCATCGGAAAACAGGCAAGTAACCTTTCCCGCGTTCCCCGCCATTCCGATTTCGACGAAGATTGTTCCTGAGGTCGGATACATGGGCGGCCCCGGCCCAGGTTGTTATGACTTCGGGTTTTCGGCGACCGTGTATGCGACGGCCAACGGACCCACCCCCACCGGCCAATTTGATGCGATGCCTGGGGTCCCCGGACCGGACGTGATCGCCCAGGGACCAACGCCTGCCGGTGACTCTTCGTTGCAGCCTGGAATCGTTAACCCCCCAGATAGCATGTTGTCTCTGGAATCTTCGTCCGACCCATGGTGGCCCGTTTTGTACTGGCAGGGGCCGTTTGCAAACAATGAGTGCTACAGTTCCTGCCCCATTGATGTAAGTTTAGATGCGTCGCTTTCCAACGATCCGATCTACGCCGCGTCGAGTGCCTCGACAACGGAGAATGTTTGTGACTCCAGTTCGTCGGCGGCCGCCGGCCGCGCCTCGACGGGCATTGCGAATCGATTCCCGCTTTCCTCAGAAGCAGCTTCAGCCCAAAGCCCAACCAAACCCGCCTCGAGTTCGGCACCCAGCACGCCGAGCTTCCTCGGACCGAAATTTGCTCCTCCGCCCAAAATCGAGCCAGCGAATGGCCAGAGCTGGCCCGCTCAGGCTTTTGCATCGGGTCAGGCAGAGCCGGGTTGCATCGAGCCTCCGAAGCCGAACCTCATCGTGACGGTTCTTCCCACCCAAGCGACAAGGGTCTACGGAGCGGCGAATCCGGCGTTCACCTACGAGGTTGTCGGGCTGAAGAAAGGCGATACCGTGAATGTCGCGACGCCCTGGACGAACGCCAATCTCCAGTCTCCCGTGGGCAAATACCCGGTGATGGTCACCGTCAGCGGAGCGGACCTGTCGAAATACGATCTCGCCATCGTGAACGCCACTCTCACGGTCGCCCCGGCCCCGCTAGATGTCACGGTCCTCCCGGCAACCGCTTCCCGGCTTTACGGAGCGGCGGCCAATCCGAAGTTCACGTTCACTGCAACGGGCCTACTGAACGGCGACACCTTGTCCATATACGATCCGGCCACTCAGGCTTCGCCCGTGGGACATTATGTCGTAACCGTATCCGGGAAAGATCTGTCGGACTACAAGCTCATGGCGCACAATGCTGAACTCACGATAACCCCGGCACCCCTCACCGTGACCCTCAATCCCGCATCGCGACTCTACGGATCGCCTTTATCTGGGGAAATCGATGCGGCCAGCAGTTTCTCGGCGTCGAATGTCTATATCAATGGCACGACCCAGTTGATATCTCCAACCAGTATTGAGCTTACCAAGGACGTACCAGATCAGGCGGGGACCGTCTACTTCAAAGCCCCGGTTCCCATCGGCTCGTTCGTTACCCGGTTTTCTTTTCAAGTTCCCGATCGTGGAGACCCGGGGGACGGCCTGACCTTTGTTCTGCAAAATCAGGGCCCAACGGCTCTGGGCGGTTACGGCGGGGGCCTCGGCTACGGACCGACGAACTGCACCGGCGGAGGCGGCATTACTCCAAGCGCCGCCATCAAATTCGAACTCGGCAACGATTGCAGCGTCCAGTGGGGCACCGGGCTCTACTTCGATGGCGCCGCCCCCACCATTCCCTTTGTCGATATGTCCGGCTCCAGGGTCGACTTTCTTTCCGGGAACACGGTCCAGTTAATCTACGATGGCAAGACGCTTGTAGAGACGATTGAGGACGATCAAAACCATGCAATCTTTGTCCATGCCTACAAAGCGGACTTAAAAAAGATTCTCGGATCGTCGACCGCATATGTAGGTTTCACGGCATCCACAGATCCGAGCATGCACGCAGCCCTCACCGAAACGACCGACGTGCTCAATTGGTCTTATTACGGTTCCCAATCTACTTACAACGCAACAGGTTTGTTGAATGGCGATCAACTGAGCGTGAACTTCCAGACAACCGCGAAGATCGGGTCTCCGCTCGGAAGCTATCCACTGACCGGGACAGTGACGATGACTGACCCAGACAATTATAAAATCGACGTGGTCAAATCCACTCTGACCGTGCTTCCTGCGCCGCTCGCAGTCACAGCCACCAGTTTCACCATCCAGCAGGGCCAGCAGATACCACCGTTGACTTACACAATCGGCGGATTTGTCCTGGGCCAAAGCCAGTCCGTCGTGAGCGGAACGCCGATTCTGACGACGACCGCGACGTCCAGTTCACCGGCGGGCACCTATCCAATCGTGGTGAACACGAACAACCTGGCTGCTAAGAACTATAACTTTGTCCCGGTCAACGGCACGATCTCAATTCAGGCGGCGGCCGCGGGTGCAGCCCGCCAGGCCGGAAACTCTGCAAAGTAACGGGGAAGCGAATCTGCAAGTTGGTGAGTCAGCAAGTGAGCGAGTCAACACGAAGGGGATCAGCAAGTCGGCGGATCGGCCGCACGCAGTCCTTTGTTCCCTCGGCACCGCGTTCCCTTGGTCCTGGCCGAAGCGACTTCCCCGGTCTCCACCGTTACTGCGCCCGTCCCAGGCAGACGGCGAACCACTGGCGTGGGTCGGTCCAGGTGAAGACCGGGGTAAAGCCGGAAGCGGAGAGCAGCGCTTCGGCGCCGCCGGGAGGGAACTTGTAGCTGTTTTCGGTGTGGAGGGTTTCGCCGGCCACGAATTCGACCTCGAGGTCGAGCGCG
>JASHTH010000390.1 GCA_030040655.1 Acidobacteriaceae bacterium
GCGATCGTGAACCGGCGCGGCGTCTGCCAGGATTTTGCCCACACCATGATCGCGCTGCTGCGCCATGTCCGGATTCCGGCGCGCTACGTTTCGGGCTACCTCTATCGCGGTCGCGAAGACCATGATCGCTCCACTCCGGACGCAACCCATGCCTGGGTGGAAGCTCTGATGCCGCACTTGGGATGGGTCGGCTTCGACCCCACGAATAACCTTGTTGCACATCATCGCCATATCCGCACGGCGGTTGGCCGCGACTACTCGGATGTGCCGCCGACGCACGGCATCTTCAGGGGCAAAACCGACAGCGAACTCTACGTCGCGGTGCAGGTGGAGGCTGGCGACCGGCCGCCGGCGCTGGACCGCAAGCTGCCCATCCCCGAGGGCTGGTCGGTGCTCGTCGAAAAGGCCCAGCAGCCCGTCGATGTTCCCGCGCAACTCATGGATTTGCAGCAGATGCAACAGCAGCAATAGAGATCCGAAGTCGCCGGTCGAGCTCCGGGCTCCTGGCGTGCCGGGCACCGGTGCGGCGCGCGGGGAAAGTCGATCTTCTGGAGGCGTTACGCTTCGAGTAGATTGTGGCTGACTCGACAACGAAGGCGTACACGTACAATGCCCAGACTGCGGACAAACCGAAAGTTGATTCTTCTGGATCCATTCAGGGCAAAGCGCTCATTGACCGGGCTAATTGACCTCCTCGGTGCCGCCGGCGCGAAGCAGGATGGTTGCTCCACGGCGAAGTGTTCCGGGATGGGTCGATTCGCGCCACTGCATGTAAGCGAAGCCGGCAACGACAACTGCGACGAACAGATAAGGAGCCAGGTTGTAGGGCCAGGCCGGTTGCGGGTAGACGGTAACAACAAGGACAGGAAGGAGCGCGAGGGTTGCGATCCATGGGGCCACGACGTGTCGCCATACGGAAAATCCGGCTCGCTGTTCGCGGCGCATATAGCGCGTCAGAGCAAGATTGGCCATCGCGTAGAGAACGATGACCCCAAGCGTGGCGATGGTTCCAAGAAAGCCGAAGATGATATCCGGCTGCAGCAACAAGCCCACGAGCAGGATTGCCGCGAAACCCGAAATCTGCACAAAAGCGATGGCGAATGTCGGTGTCCGATGGCTGGGATGGATGTGCCCGAAGCGCGCCGGGAGTGTGCCCGCCCGGCCCATGGTGTACATCACGCGAGACGCAGCGTTGGTGCAGGAAAGGCCAACGCCGACGGCGCTGTTTACGATGGCCAGGACAACGAACCACCAACCGGCGCCCCAAAGCGCATGGCCAAGAGCGTAGTACGGATTGGCATTGGAGGCGAAGGCGGCCATGTTGCCGGTGCCCCAGCCAATGGCGCTCGCGTAGGAGGCCAGGATGTAAAAGATACCGATGGTCACGAGCGAGAGCATAATGGCCCGGCCGATCGTCTTGGCTGGAAGCCGGGCTTCCTGAGCGAGCGGCGCCGGCGCCTCAAAGCCACTCAACCCGAGGATCGAGAAAACCATTCCCGCCAGGATACCGCCAAAGTGGTTCGGCGATGCGGAAGGCTGCAAGGGCGCGAGATAGTCGGAACCCGGACCGGGATGAATCAGGAAGCTGACTCCGAGCGCCATCATAATCAGCATTTCCAGGCCGCCTAAGACCGCGGTCACCCGAGCTGAAAGCTGGACTCCGAAGTGAGTCAGGGCCCAGATCAGTGCTGCCGTGGCCAACGCGATCGACCACCAGGGAATGTTCACATGGAACTGCAAATGCAGCATGTCCGAGATCAGATAGCCGAGGAAACCCGTGCATCCGGCAGCTCCGAAGATCTCATACACCAGATAGCTCCAGGTTGCCATGAAGCCGCTGCGGCTACCCAGTCCGCGAGTGGCAAAGGAATAGTAGCCGCCGCTCGAGGGAATGTACCGGGAAAACTGGGCTACGGTGTTTCCGATAAAGAAGCAGAGGACGGTCGAGAGAAGGAAGGACAGCGGCATGGCCGGCCCTGCCTTGAGAGCGATGATCGGAAACGTAAACACGACAGTCGTCGCTGGCGCGATATGCGTGACACCCTGAAACAGCAACTCCAGAAGACCGAGCGAATTGCGTCGAAGCTGAGCAGCCGCCCGGGGATTCGTGTCCTCATCGGTCATGTGGCGACCCTCCTTGAATCTCCGCCAGAGTGAATTTCGTCATTTCCGGCAAACCCGCTAGATCTCCAGCGCGAGGACGTTATGGGGCTCCAGAAAAAATGGGGGCACAATGGCGCAGGTATTCGAAAGCGGCAGCACCTCTTCCGGCAATTCAATGCCAAGCACATCCGTCATAAACGATCGCCTCTTCTGGCACCGTTCATAGCATTCCGGAGCAGATGCTTTCAAATCCGCTCTCAATTCCGCGCCGGCAACCACGATCCCGTCTTCCATGCGGGTAGAGAAATACAGGTTCGATTGCGGAATGACATCGACCTGGATCGCCATGCCGGAGGCGACCGGAATCTGGGAGCCGGCATAGAATGGGGAACTCATCCATTCGTCAAGGTGAATCAGATGCCCGGGGTTCAGGTAGATGCCGAAGCGATCGAAGGGGAGGCGAGCCTGAATCAAATCGTGGAAACGGTGTCCCAGCGCACCTGGTCTCATCAGCCCGAACCATTCGCTCATGGCTTCGAAGTAGGGTCCGGCAAATTGCGCTACGTAGTCTGACGCCGCATCCGGCAGGTCCGCCGCGCTGCCGGCAATCCAGCCGGCACGGCAGATATTGCTGCCCCAATAGGAGACGTTGAAAGCAAGAGGTTGGCCGCGGCGAATCCGTTCGCCGCTTGGTCCGCAAAGGCCATAATTGGCGTGGCGGCCTGTGACAAATGTGACGTGGCAGCTCAGAGGGTCTCCATTCAGGCGGCCGGATTCGACCACCGAATGATCGGTCATTCCTTCCCGCAGGGCAAAGATCATGCGCTTAACCGATTCCGCTGCTTGCCCGTTGGCATACTCAAAGTACGCAATTTCCTTGGCAGTGCTCTTGGTGCGCAGACCATAACCGGGGTGCATCAATAATTCGGTGACGTTGAAGACGTTTTCTGCGCCTGCCAGTTCCCGAAGGGCGTCTGCGATGTAGGACGGTATGTCCAGTGCATGAGCCGCGTCTGGGTGCTCGTCGTTGGAAAAATACTTGTATCCGATGGCGCCCACCTTGGCGGTCCGAGCGACGCCTTCTTCCGCGAGAATCTCGCGCAGGGCGCGGCTGCGGTCCCGCGGTTGACCTAACAGAGAAAACGACTGGAAACGCTCATGACGCATTCGCCCCGCGGCATGCAGGGAGCTGATGCCCAGATACGCCTCACACTCGTTTCCCACAAGGATGAGAGGCGTGGCCGTCCTGCCGATGATAAGCAGCGCCTCTTCGAACCGGGGATCGAACCCCGTAAGATAAGTCAAATTGGCGAAATGCTCGCGGTCACCATAAACCACGATATGTGTGATCTTGAGCTCTTCCATTCTGGCTCGCAGGTTGCCGATTCTTGCTTCGAGCTCGGAAGTCGATGGAGGCGGCGGGCAAGGGCCCACGCCGAATTCGGGCCAGTCGATTTCGATCAAGCGATGTCTCCGCGATTTGGAGGCCATACCGATTCTTATCCTTTCCTCTCCACTGCGGGCGACCGAAGATCGGAGTACGAGGGGATTTCGTTGCCTTCCCGCCGTTGCTCCGGTCACGCTAAGAAAGCAGTTTGAGACCAGTGCCTCGCCATAGTAGTGGTTTGCCGCAGAATGAGGAAGATGAAAAAACAAACGCCTTTGCCTGTGCGGCAAAGCACGGAGGAAATCATAGACAACCTCTTCGCCTCGGCAAAAATCAGCGGGTAGGGCATGCCAGGAACCTCGTGGTGACTGCATTTGCAATGTCTGGTGACAAGCTCGCAATGCTGTCCATGGCGGTGGTCTACTTTTGCCCCCCACATCAAGACGCTCTCGCGGCGCAACGCGGTCTATTTTCCCTCCGACGCGTTCATTCCGGACGGGGCATCGCTCCAGAAGACCCACTACCGCCGCATAACTGGATGCGCCGTCATCAACTCCGATTCAGTCATAGGCAGGAGAGACCGAGGTTTGACTTGGTGGTCAGTCGGCTGGTTTCTCGGCGGAATCGGCAACGCACACTCGATTCCTTCCTCCGGTTTTTGCCAGGTACAAAGCCTTGTCCGCCAATTCAATCAAACATTTCTCCGACTGATCGAAACTGGGGATCAAGGTGGCGCATCCGATCGAAATCGTCACAATCCCTTCCGCTGACTCTCCATGAGGTATGAGTTGGCGGCGCAGAGTGGTACAAATCAGATGAGCCATCTCAAAGGCGCCGGTGGCAGGCGTGTTTGGAAGAATAATTGCGAATTCTTCGCCGCCGTACCGAGCAACCAGATCTCCTGTTCGTGAAGCTGCGCCCCTCGCCAATTCAGCAATTCGTTTGAGACAGCTATCGCCCTGCACATGCCCGTAGGTGTCGTTATAGGCTTTGAAGTGGTCCACGTCGAGAAGTAAAAATGAAAGCGGCGACCGATCACGCAATCCACGTCGCCACTCACTCGTCAGAGCTTCATCCAGACGCCTGCGATTAGCGAGACCCGTGAGTGCATCCTTTGCCGCCAGAGCTTCGACGGCTTGATAAGCAGCTTCCAATTCCTTCTCGGCGTGCTTCCGTTCACTTATGTCGCGAATTATCCCCAACGCTCCCGTTGAAACGCGCGTGCCGGGGTCGCGAATCGCGCGTAGACTTGTCTCCACCCAAACGAATTCACCGTCGGCTTTTTGAATCCGGTGTTGAACAATCGCTCCGTCCGACCCGGAGCGAATGCCGCGCAAGACGGTCGCGAATTTGACCTCATCCCCGGGATACACAAAAGCCATACCCTCCATTTCCATCAAGGTCTCAGGCCCGCATCCCAATAAGCTGTGTATTGCCGGAGAAACGTAGTAGGGCCGCCCGTCGAAATCAGAAAGGATGATGACATCCCGGCTGTTTTCAACGATCAGACGATGAATCGAGACAATCTCAGTGAGACGCCTTTCTATGGATTTCTCGTTTTCAAGAACCACAGAAACGCAGTACATCATGAACATTGCGGAAATGATAAAGAGCTGCAGAAGGAACGGACGAATTTCCGAGGAAACACCGAACGCGCTCGACAATGGACCGTAACCGCGTACAGTCAACGATCCACCGGCTAAGGTCACAAAAATGGCTCCGATGGCAGCCCAGCCTAAGCCCATGCGCAGTTGAATGAGAAGAAGGATGGGAAGAATCATGAATAGAAGCGGTAAATGCGACTGGCCGAAGACGCCGATCGTGACGACGATCAGAAGGACGCAACATGCCAATTGCCAGGAGCGGGAAACATGTGTCTTGAGCGAATTCTGGAAGATGGCAATGAAGACCGGCGTGGTAACGGCGATTCCAATGCAGTCTGTACCGAGCCAGGCCCCTAGTGCAGGAATCGGAGCAGACCGCCAACAGATGTACGAGAATATGGCCATCAACGATCCAGCGGCGAATGGGCCGCCTATGACAGCGAAGGCGATAAAACGCGCCAGATATTTGGCATCTGTAAATCGAGGAAGCACGGTTGAGCGCCTGCGAAGCAAGATGGCGGCGGTTCCCGCCTCCACCACGTCGAGCGCGTTGTAGAGAAGGTTCATACGCCAGCTCTCATGGATGAGGGCGCTTCCCACAATCAGACCAGCAGCCGATGCGACCAGATAGAACCTCCAGCGCCATTTGGGGACGATAAGGAGATATGCAAGTATCAATCCGTTTGCGAGCCAAATGATGTTCTCCCCGGACGAAGTCTTGCCGAAAAGCCCCACGGTCACCACGGAAAGCAGAACAGAAAGGAAGCAACCGGGGAGCCGGAAAGCACGTCGGAAAGGACGCACGTTTCCCGCGCCGCTTAGCTTCTCGACATGTGAAGAGCTCTCATGCATTCGCTTCTCGCAAGCACTCTATTGCGGAGAGATTCCGTGAAGCGCTCCGCGGGAGATTGCTCCAATCGGCTCAAGGTCTGGAGAGTAGAGTTTCTATACAGTGTACAGAATCCGATACGAGATTCGGGTTCCGTCTTCACAGTCGGCTTGACCGAATGGGATCGACCCGCTTCTTAGAAGCGAGTTGGTAAGCTCGCCACGATGTGGAAAGGCCATCCATGTTGCAAGCGTCGGGCTGGAAATTGCCAAGCAGGTCCTTCAGGTGCATGGAGCGGACAAGTCGGGTCGGCCTGTGAGGCGCGGTGAAGTCGTCTATTTCTTTTCCGAGATTTCAACATGCCTGGCCGGCATCGAAGCCGCTGACCCGAAGCAGATCGAGTGGGTCTGGATCGTCGCAGAGGAGAGGTACGCGACGCCGACGGAAATCGCCGATCCGTGCAGAGGGAGGGGGTGAACTCCGTTGCGCTCCCGGCGAAACTTCCAAGTCGTCGCCAATGGCAAATGTATGGTCCGCCACCTTGTTGGAAGCGAAAAGTGAAGATGACGGTTTGGCGACAATAGGTTTGGAGTCCTTAGCCCGACTGTTTCTTGCGTCTAAAATTGGGCTCGCTATTCCTGAACAAGCGTGTATAATGCTGGCCTCCAGGGACCTTTACGAAGATCTGGTGCGAAGAATCCGCTCTTCGTGGAACGGTACAGGAGACGGATGATGAGAGGACTGCACGGGATTTCGAGTTTTGCGATGTTGGCCGGGGCGTTGCTGGCCTGCCAAGCGGCGGATGCGCAGCAACCGAGCTGTAGCGCCGCCGCGCGGTTCCTGGCCGTGAGTAGCTGGACCGGAACGGTGACCATCACAGGCAAGGGCAACGGCAGTTACACAGGCCAGTACGGCACAGCCTACACGTACAGCGTAAGCCAATCCATCCAATTGGCGCCCAGCCTGACACCTTCACCGATCTATGGGCCAGGTTTTTTTCAGGGTCCGGAGAATGTCACGGTCAGCATCGACGATGTGTATACAAGCACACCTGTAGACGAGCCTACAGACACCACAAAGATTACGGCAAGTGGAACGAGCACAAACGGCGCGGTTACGGGCGGGGCTGTGCCTGGAGCGTTGCTCTCGATCGAAAGCGTCCCAGCCGTTTGCGGCTATGCCTTCGGCGCCAATGAATGGTTTTCGCCGTTTACCTACACTCTCAGCGCGGGCGGCTCGTCTCAGGGCCTGGGTGAGTGGGGCACGGTCAACATTCCGAACCTGCTCGAGCCACCTGCGACAGACACGACGCCGCAGGGCTTCGTGCCTTTCCCCGCGACCGGCCTCAATCTCAGTGGAAGCGTGAGCTTCGATGCCATCCCCTTCGATTTGCCTAGCGGAATCGATGACAGCAATAACCAGGTCGTCGTGGACTGGACCATCACCTGGAGCTTAAATCCGGCGCCCAGACCACTGGATTTGATCCTCACCATTCCAGGCTATGCAACGTGGCGCCCGAGTGGCGGCGCCGACGAGAAGACTTTTGGATTCACGCCCGGATCGCCGGCGAATGCGCTGGGCATCGAGGCGCAGCTTGTTTACAAGGACACGCAAAAACCGACGCCCTTCGCGCCCGATAATTTCATCTTCAAGCTCGTCAACGTATCTCACGAACCCGGCGTCTCCTTGAATTGGCCGCCAAAGAAGCAGCTTTACAATCCAACGCCGCCCGATCTCACTTTCAAGGATTTGAGCGGCATGCTCGGCCCGGTCAACCAGAAGTTCACGTTTAACTCCGATGGAACCCAGGCGACCTTCGTGCCGAAAAACGGCGAAAACGAGATCGGGATTACTCTTTTGCCCTGGGACTGGGGCGGCTGGGCCACGCTGAACGTGACCGCAACCATCGGGTCTCAAACCGTGCAGGGGCATTTTTCAGGCAATTCCAACACCAACATCCTCCTGCCGAAACGGCAGAGTGATTCCAAGATCGCGGATATTTGGAAGACCGAGCACGACGTTCCTCTATCGACTCCGGACGACGATGACTCGGAAACGAGCGCCGTCGGGCGGTCGGACTGCGATGGCGACGGCTTCACGCTGTACGAGGAATATCGCGGTTTTATGGCCAAGGGGAATCATATCGAGGGAGATCCGCACAACAAAGACTTCTTCATTGAAAACGTGGCCGGTGCGGATTTCGAGCCGGGAATTTTCCTGTTTACAGCGTTGACGGGCCTCGTCGTGCATGAAGTAAACGCGAACGAGGTGAAGATCGATAAGCCGAACGGCGGTTTCGGGTCGATTCTCATCAACTTCAATCATGCTCAAGGAGCGCATGCCAACGACCAGCACGGCGTGACCATTGCGGAACAACAGGGAGTGCCCGGGGGGCCGACAGTCATGGGGATCCCGCTGACCACGCTATTTGGGGGAGAAACGATCGATATTACCAAGGGGTTCCATGACAATCCTTCAAACGTCTACGGCATTGCGATGCAAATTCGGAGTCTGCCGAGCACGGGCGGCGCGAGTCACGTAGACCTGAGCCCAGGAGAAACACATGGAGGCGTAATTACGCCACTCGATTCTCTTTTTCAATACGACGTAGCCGTCGCCCACGAGCTTTCGCATTCAATCGGCGTGCTTCATCATGGTCCGAAAGCGCTGGACTCGGTGCAGAGCTTTAGCCTCATGACGGATTTCAGCAATCCAAGCCTGCCGGCCTACTTTACGCACGATGGTCAAAAGGTCCAAATCCTCACAGAGAGCGGCCAGGATGTCGCGGCGGCAACTCATCCGTCGGAGGGAATCCGCGAATGCCAGGCCGTTCTGTCGGGTAAAGCCGGCAACGTCGATCCGCAGCTCGTCAAAGATTGCCAGAACTACCAGAAGAACGGAGAGAACGATTCGCTCTGGGTCGGCGGTGCACACGGCGTACACAGCGGAGACGACAACTGCATCATGCGTTACTTCTTCGCCCAAATCTATCCGTCGCAGGCCAATGCCAACGTCTACTACCTCGTGCCGGAAGGAACGGAGCCGCTGGGAATGAGTCTCTGCGAACGCCCCACAGGAACCGGCATAAACGCCCCGGGGCGACTGCCGCAGCCGCGCTACTTCGATGCAGACTCGGGGTATGGAGCGTGCCAGACGCAGCCCTGCGTGAATGACAAATATCCGCTTGTATCGGCACCTCCGGAGTAATGAATATGAAGCAACCGCTCTGGCCTTCGCTGCTACTAGTCGCTCTTCCGGCGGTTCTGCTCAGCCAGAAACCTGCTCCGGAGATATCCATTTCCGCAGTTACGGCTTCTGGACAAAACCTGTATTCCGGCTGGCCTTTGATTGTCCGCACGACCATCATGAATTCGCTTAGGCTGAGCAACCCAGCCGGAGGGCCGGTGGTGATCGCGCCAAGCGCCGGTCCCTGGACGAGCGCCATTCATTTCAGCGCGGTTCCCAGCACCGGACAAACAGGCACCTGGCCGCTGCAGCTGATCGCAACTCCTGCCACTCCATCGCTGACTTTGGATCCCTCAAGCTACGTGATCATGAGTTGGGAAATGTCCCCGGCGCAAGTTTCGGCTCTTGCGCCAGGAACGTACCAACTCTCCGCGGTACTCGACGTAAGCAGCACCAAAGGCTGGAAGGGAACCGCTAAGTCCGATCCCGTTACCATCCAAGTCGGACCTGAGCCCACGCTGACCCCGCTCCTGCAATCTCAAAAGGCTCTCATGATCGCACAGTATGACGTCGACGCGGGTGACTTGACGGACGCGCTTGCAGTCGCCACGAAGGAGATTCAATCACAGCCAAGCGACTATGCCGCGCAGGTGGAGGAGGCGAGCATTCTCGACCTCCAGGGTTATCCCATTCTGGCGCTGATGGAAAACAGCGCGGCCATAAATGCTTACAACCAAGCCAATCCGAATGTCACCGACCCTCCTTTCACCCTTCTTGCATTACAGCAGCACCTTTTCAGCGAGGCATTTGATGTCTACGGCGTCTCGGCTGTCACAGCAGGCCCGCCGACGACGGACTCGAACGGGAATTATGTGGTCGAGTTGCAGATCAAAAACAACAGCGATGTGACCTTGGACAGCGTGACAGTGACGGCCGTGACGCTGAACAGCGCGGCGCCCGCTACGCTGCCCGCGGCGATATCGAATCTAGCCGCAGAGGCCAGTGCGACTGTCACGGTGACATTCCCATCCAGCGCGGGCGCAGCCGGGACGAACGGCGTTTTGCACGTGAGCGGTAAGTACACTGGCGCTCCAATCGCAGGGAATCAGCAGGCCGGGAACTGGAATTCCGTCTTGAGCGTCATGCTCCCGTAAGGCGGGCACCCCAGGCCACCCGCTGCAGCGGTTCTTCCACCGGGGTCCCCACGGGCAGGTCTTCGTCCGCTGGGCGGCGCGGCTACTACAGCTCTTGCTATCTGCCCTTGTATATGTTCGTCGGCGACCATCTTGTGGGTGTGCGGCAGTGCCCGTCTAACCAGGACGCGAGCGCAGGCGAGCTGCAAGGAGTGGATATTACGGCAAAACCAGAGAAGGTGTGTCCTCTTGAGTGTTCTTCAAGGTCGCCGCTCCTTGAGGTCGCGTCGACTTGAATGTCGTGGCTTCGGGTTACAGCATCTCTGGTTTTGCTTTAGGAAGCAATCGCCTTTCAAATACCGATGCAATTTAAGCAGCAGGTTGGCTTGCGGCGAAGGCAGATTCAGCAACATGTTTCTGCCCCATCACGCGCAACTCAAAGTTGCGCAGAACTTCGCAATTCCCGGATCGCCGCGCACCTCATCGAAGATCGGCATCGGCAGCTCAGTCACCCGCATGACGCGTTCCGCGATTGCTTGCT
>JASHTH010000391.1 GCA_030040655.1 Acidobacteriaceae bacterium
ATGACGGCGGTGGGCAGCCGGCCTTCTTTCTCGAGGATTTGCTCCTTGATCTCGCGGCTGATGACGCGATGAAAATCGCGAACCATCGTCGGATAGGGGTGGGCGCCGAGGGCGCTGCCGAGCAAATAGTGCGTCGTGCGCACGTTGGTGACCCAATCGCGCATGGCCTCGCTGATAGCGTCCTTGAGCGTCTTCGAGCCGGACGAGACACCGCGCACCTCGGCGCCGAGCAGCCGCATGCGCAGCACGTTCAGTTCCTGGCGCTCCATGTCGACATCGCCCATGTAGATAACGCATTGCATGCCGAACAGCGCGCACACGGTCGCTGTCGCCACGCCATGCTGGCCGGCTCCGGTTTCGGCGATGATGCGCTTCTTGCCCATGCGCCGGGCGAGCAGCCCTTGGCCGAGCGCGTTGTTGATCTTGTGCGCGCCGGTGTGCAGCAGGTCCTCGCGCTTCAAGTAGATCTTTGCGCCGCCAAGTTCTTCGGTGAGGCGTTTGGCAAAGTAGAGCGGTGTGGGGCGCCCGGCGTAGTCGTGGAGCAGCGAGGCGAGCTCGGCCTGGAAGGCCGCGTCGGCCTTGGCGGCTTCGTACTCGCGCTCGAGCTCAACGAGCGCAGCCATCAGCGTTTCGGGCACATAGCGCCCGCCGTAGATGCCGAAACGCCCCGGCCGCGATTCCGACGGGACCGTTGGAAGGATCACCGATGCCATTCCGTTTTCTCCCGCTCGCCACACGAGGGATGGGGAACCTTTCAGTGTACAAGGAGGCCGGCATCAAGGAAACGCCCTCGAAGCGCGCGCCGCACATCATCGCGAAACAACACTTCGACAGGCGCGATTCGGCCTGACACAATATCGAGGATGATCATTCCCTTGCTAGGGTCAACTTCGATGCAACGCGCATCGGGAAAAGGCGCTTCGACGGTTCGAATTGGGTATAGAGCGACGCGCAAAAGTCGTCCTCGCACGGGCAGCGCCGAGCGATTCTCAGTTCTGGGATTTGAGCCGCCAATTCCGGCTGGCTTGCCGCGGGCAGGAGTTCCTCGAGCTCTTGCGCGAAATCGGGAAGCACCTTTTACACGGCAGATTTCTCGCGATCCCCAAACATCCGCATGCTCCTTCACTCTTGCGGTTGTTCTGCCTTCAGATTCTCCGGCCATCGCTGCGCGCCATGGAGTACTCTCAGGATCTGAACGGTACCGCCAACAATCCGGTAGGCGGCAATGTACGGTGTTCGCGAAATGACCAATTCGCGCGTTCCTTCGACTCGGCCAAGCCGACCCATCTCCGGGAACTGGGCCAGAAGAGCAATCGCCTTCCTGATCCTCGCGTCTATCTTGACCGCAGCCCGTGGGTTGTCCGCCTCAATGTAGTCGAAGATGGCGTTGCGATCAGCGACGGCCAGGACCGACCACTCAAGCTTCACGACCGGCCATTTCTCGCCTTCTTCAACGCGGCCTGACGGCGCTTAGCGAAGTGAGCCTCGACCTGCTGGTGGGGCACGCGAGGCCGCATATCGTCCAACGCTTCGCGCACCTTGGATCGAAACCAGGCGTCGTGCTGGGCTGAATTCATCATGAGCTCAAACGGCAGCGCACCGTCATTGGCCGTGCGGGTCAACAGGATGCGGACAGCGTCGGAGACCGTCATGCCCATTTCGCCGAGTACCTCGGATGCTCGTTCTTTGACGGCGGGATCGATCCTCGCTTGGATAAGTGCGCTGGCGCTCATTTGGGACAACCCTCGAATCACATTGTAATTCAATTGCGTTACAAGAGGAAGGCTTTCAGCTGGCCTCAACTTTCGAAATCCGTCGCCCACGCTTCCAGTCCCGGCAGCCCGACGGCATGCTTGAACGCTGCGTCGCTGCTGACCAGCACTGCTCCCGCCGCGATGGCATGCGCTGCGATCTGTGTATCGAGCGGTCCCAGCGGGCGGCCCATCGCTTCCTGTTTTGAGCGAAACACGCCGTAGACCATCGCCGCATCGCTGTCCCATGGCAGAACTTTCATTCTCCCGAGAAACAATCGCAAAGCGTTTCGGCGCCGCTCGCCGCCTCCAACACGGTCCAACCCGTACCAAAGTTCCCCTTCGCTGATCGACGAGATGCAGGCGACTTCGGAATCTCCAAGCGACGAAAGTCTCTTGCGGGCTGCGACTGACATCCCTTTGAGGATGTAGCTGACGGTGTTGGTGTCGAGCAGGTAGAGCCGCGTCACAGTGCCTCGCGCTTTTCGGGAACTCCCTGCTGACGATCGGCCATGAAATCGCGCGGGAATTCTGCTTGGTCAAGCGCGGCAAAAACCTCGTTCCAGCTGCCAGGGACTTGCGACAAAACAAGGTCTCCGGTTTGGGGATCTCGGCGAATGTAGACCTCGTCTGTTTCGAAACGGTATTCGGCCGGTATGCGGACGGCCTGACTCCTTCCGCTCATGAAGACGCGAGCCTTCAATGCATGAGCCATCGACGCCTCCCCATGAGATATATCATGATATATCTCATCGGGATCGTCAACATCGAGAGCGCGCGGGCCGAAGTTCTCCAGCCGGCGAAACTCCCGAAGGCATTACCCCGGCCTCTCGGAATGATTGTTATAACGGGCGGACTGTTTCCTAAACTACCCTAAGATCGCAAAGCATGTTGGAATGAATGTTCAGGCCGATGTTGGTGAGGTTGTTGTGCTCGCCCGCCGCCAGCCACTCGGCATCTCGGGCCGCGAGGCAAGGCAAATGTCGAACCGCCTGGCAATTTTCGATGCCTCACATTGACCGCGCCCTGGCCATTTCCACGATCTTATCGATCATCTCCGTGTAGGAGTAGCCGGCCTTCTTGGCGGCCATGGTGAATTCGGCGGAGCTCGACAGCCACGGGTTGGGGTTTGCCTCGATGACGTACACCTGGCCTTTCTTGTTCGACCGCATGTCGATGCGACCGTAGTCGCGCAGTTGGAGCGCGCGATAAGCGGCCAGCGCCGTGTCCTGAAATCTCTTCGTGGTCTCCTCGTCCAGGTCCTCGACCGGCGAGGATTTCGTCACCTTGTAGGCCTCGGTCTCCTGATCGAACTTCACGTCCTGGCCCGCGATCCGCGGGGTTCCCTTGGGAAGCTTGGAGAGGTCGAGCTCAATCAGCGGGAGCACCTCCGGATTCTCGTTGCCAAGAATAGCCGCATAAATCTCGCGGCCCTCGATGTACTCCTCGATCAGCGCCGGACTGTCGAATTCCTCGTGGATGTAATGGATGCGCTCCATCAGCTCTTTTACGCTGTCCACCACCGAGCCACTGTCGATGCCGATGGATCCGTCTTCTGAAACAGGCTTCACGATCAGCGGGAATTCGATATCGTGCGAGTGCTCGGTGCGGCCCTTATAGGAGATGGCGAAGTCCGGAGTCTTGATCTTGTGAAAGTCGAAGATCTTTTTTGCGATCGACTTGTCCTGAGAGAGATAAAGAGCCTCCGGGCCGCCGCCGGTATAGGGAATGTGCAGCAATTCCAAATAGGCGGCGATGTTTTTTTCCATGGTGTCGTCGCCGGCGTAAGACTCCGTGAGGTTGAAGATGAGATCGGCCCCGCACCTGGCGAGCGAAAGCAGCGATTGGTTCTTGCCGTCGAGGACGTGATAAGAGGGCTCGTGCCCGAGATTGGTCAACGCTTCGAAGATCTCTTCGCGGTCGTAGAGCGGATGTTTCTTCTTCCGGCGTTTTCCATCTTTGCCGCGCGGCGCTTTCACCGGCTCCGGCTCCGGTTCCGGCGGGCCCTGCTCCCAAACGTCGTGCAAAATCGTGACTTTCAGCTTCGCCATAATGCCTCGAGGCTTTTCGCTTCCCCAGGCGCCCGTTGTCCGCGGAGACGCGCACTGTCTCTCAGGGCAGAATGAACTTGCCCCGAGCGATATAGTTCATCGCCAGCGCGGTCGCGTATACCGTCACTTCGGTCAAGTATTCCCGTTCACATTTTATGTCCGCGCGCAGTCCCAGGTCGCCGACTTTTGCTTCGATGGCTTCCACCAGCTTTTTCACCAGCGGACGTTGCACGCCCGTCCAATAATTCACTTTGTCGACGAGGACCTTCCGGTTCTCGCGAAGAAGATCCACGGCCGCGCGAACATTCTTCCTGCGGCGCTTGGATACATTGAAGATGTCGCGCAGGTCGGTGTCGAGAGGAAGCTCGCCGGGCGTGAGCTGCTGATCGAGCGCACGCCGGTAAAACTCGCCCACCGTCACATCCATCTCGTCCACGGTGATGTCGGTATCGCCATATGCCACCACAGGATCGGCCTCGCCGAGCTTGCGGCCCATGCGATCCATATAGCGCAGTTTTTCCATCGCGCCCCAGCCTTTGTACCGCTCCCGCCAGTTGGAGCGGGGCGTGAGCCAAACGGCAAATGTTTCGGCAAAGTCCTCGTCGGGATGCTTCTGCGCGTACCAGCCCTCCATGTGCCGCACAAACTGCCGCGAGAAGGGAACCGGCTTGTAGTTGTCGCGATAAGGGCGCCGGAACGGCCCAAAGCGTTTGCGCCACTCTTCGGTCTTGTACAAAGCATAGGCGTAATTGAAAGCGTGCCCGGCCTCGTGGCGCATGTACATCATGATCTGGCGCGCGTCCTCGATGTCGTTCATCTCCGACTCCAGGCGCTGCAGTTGCGGATCGGCAAGGTAGAACGGGATTCCGATCACCGGCTCCATGCTCGGGCAGCCCCATTCATCGGTGAGGTAGCATTTGGGGCGGAAGCGCTTGAGCCCCTTGGCCTCAAGCTCTTTGTAGAGCTGCTGGGCAAAGCGTTCGAGGGGAGAGCCTTCCAGCTTCAAGCCGAGCTGCTGAATCGGCTTGGAGAGCATCTCCTGTACCTCTGCCGGCGCTTTTTCAAAGTTGGCCACAGATGGTCGAAGCGTAGCACAGCCATGGCGCATTCCGGCCGGCCGCTATTCACCTTCTGGGTAACCTGGTGAAAGCAGGATGGCCGGCGCCCTTGGCGCAGGTGCGCTGACGGCTTTTTCACCCGCCCGCCGCTCAGAAGGTCGTCGATACCGTGAAGCGGAAGGTCTTGCGCGGCTCGCGGAAGAGGTAGCGCGGACCGTAGGCCTGGATGGCCTGCGCGTAGGTGTAATCGCCGGCGCCGCCCGGCGGGAACAGGTTGCGTGTGATCAGCTCGCCCGAGCAGCTTCCGCGCTTGCCGCCCAGGATCACGTCGTTGCAATAGGGCGTTTCATACAGGCGCAACGGGTTATACGCGTAGTAGATGCGGAAGGGCGCGTTGATGACCGGCATCAGCACGCCAAGCTCACCGCCCGCCGACATGCGGGGAACGAAGTTGGTGCCGTAGATGGGGCGGATGTCCTTCTGGAAGCCTTCGCCCAGCGGGCCGACCTTGGAACCCGGCGTCCCACCCTGGCACGATCCGTTGTTGTACACCGGGCAGCCGTAGAGCGGCGCCAGCAGCGAAGCGAAACCTTCGGGGCTTTGCTCGAGCTGTCCGTGGTTGAGCACCACGTCGATGCCGAAGTCGTCGAAAGCCGAGATGGTGACCGGACCGGCGATGGGAATGCGGTATTCGGCGTTGGAGATCAGATTGGTGTCTCCCCCGATCGAAGCGATGCCGTAGACCGGCAGCGGCACCTGGATGCACTGGTTGTCTTGCGGGTTGGTCGGGTCGCGCGGCACGCAACTGCCGTCGGGGTTGGTCAACTGCACGTTGACGCGATTGGGAACGTACCCGTAGGGCGTGGCGCCGCGAATGTCGAAGCCGCGCAGTTCGCCCTCGCCGCCGGAGTAGAAGCGGTTCTGCGGCGGAGCCACGGCGCCGCCAAAGCCCTGCACGTAGCCGATCTGCGCGCGCCAGCCAAAGACGTTGTGGCCGAGCGCCGACGGCGTCAGATAGTGCATCGACGTGAATCGCTTGACCGCGACGAAGGGCGCGATGTAGCGGACATTTCCGGCCAGGCCGGCCACCTGGAGAGCTCCCGTATACTCCTTTCCGCTGCGCGGGCGAAGCGGGTTGTTGATGGTGTTGAACATGTAGGTGAACGACGCCGAGCTGGTCACAATGCCGGCCAGCGCATTCTCGCCCTGGATGCCGGATCGAAAGGCGATGGTCTGGAAAAACGTCTGCGAAGCCGTGCTGAAGGCGGTGATGTTCGCCCGGGTCAGCGAATAGGTTAAGCCGACGCGCTGGAAGGCATGACGGCGCAGCGGATAGCTGAGGGAGAAGTTGAAGCCGGTCGAGGACTGGTTGTAGTTCTGGGTCAGCGATTGCTGCGCCTGGGTCAGGTTGGGCGCCAGGCCGGTGGTCGACTGGTAATTCTTGGCGGCGTTGAAGTCGGTCTTGGTGTTGAAGAGCTGGAAGCCCAGGTTCAGCGGACGGTTGTGCACATACGGCTGCGAAAAGCCGAAAAGGAACTGGCGGCTCAGGTTGCCGATATTGCCCTGCAGGCTCAAGGTCTCGCCCAGGCCGAGGAAGTTATTGGTCTGGTAATTGACGCCCAGGAACGCGCCGGAGAGGCCGCTGATACCGCCATTCAAGCCGATGGAATTCTTTCCTTTTTCCTGTACCTTGAGCAGCAGGTCGACCGTCCCGGCTTCGGGATCCTGGTGCGCCTCCGAGTCCTGGTCGACGCGCAGCGGGTTGAAGTACTCAAGCTGATTCAGGCGCAGCAGGCTCAGTTCCCAAAGCTGCGAGTTATACACCTGGCCTTCGTCGAGCAGCAGCTCGCGGCGAATCACGCGGTCGCGGGTAATGGTATTGCCCTGGAACTCGATGCGCGAGACGTAGAACTGCTTGCCTTCGTCGATGTCGATGTTCAGCGAAACGGTTCGTTTCTGTTCGTCGAAGGACGGCGCGGGAATGGCGCCGAAGTCGATGTAACCCAATTGGCCGTAAGCTTTCTTCAGATTCTCCAGGCCCTTGCCGATCATGGTGGCGTTGAACCAGTCGCCGTCCCTGATGGGGAAGGTTGCGCGCAAAGCCTTTAGGTTGCTGACCGCCTTGTTGCCGGTAAAAGTGATGGTGCCCAGCCGGTAGCGGCCGCCCTCTTCGATCGGCAATTGGATATCGATGCGCTTGCCGCGCCGGGGCCGGAAGGTGAACCAGTTCAGGCCGCCTTCGTCGCGGATCTGCGTCTTCGGCTCCTCGACCGCGGCTTTGTAATAGCCCTTGTCCTGGTAGGCGCGCCGCACGCGCTCGGTGTCTTCTTCCAGCTTCGAGGAGTCGTAGGTCTGGGCGAAGAGGTTCTCGAAGATGAGGGAGTACGGAATGCCGATGGGGCGCAGATTCTTCATCGAGCGGCGCAGGTAACGCGCGCCCACGTGCTGGTTCCCGGTAAATGTGATCTTGCCCACCTTCACCGTGGGACCTTCCTTGATGTTGAAGTTCACCTGTACCGAAGCCGGCGGAATCGTCTTCACGTCGGTCTTGACGGTGGCGAACTGGTGGCCGTGCTCGGCCTCGATCTCCTTGATCACCGTCTCGGCATGCTTGATCCGGGTGGGATCGAATTGGCTCTCCACCGAGATGCCGACTTTTTCCTTCTTGAACCGGTCGAGCACGTCGGACTGCGATACGGCATTGAGGCCTTTGTAGTTGATTTCGCGAATGGTGGGACGTTCGCGCACGAAGATATTCAGGATGATGCCCTTTTCCGTGTCCTCGCGCTCGATGCGCAGGTCCTCGAAGTAGCCGGTGTTCCACAGCGAATTGAAGTCCCGCTCGATGGAGACCGGGTCGTAGGTATCGCCGACGTGAGTGAAGAGCCGCGCCAGGATGGTTTCGCGAGGAATGCGCCGGTTGCCGATGACGCGGATCTGCTCGATGGTCTGGGCCGGTTGCGCCAGAGCCGCGCCGGCGGCGACCGCCAGCAGCAACAGAACGGCCAGGCGCGCAAGCCGACCTCTGCCGCGTTCGCCGCGGTGGCTGGAGGTGTGCTTGATCTTCACCGGGCCGTGGCCCTGCGCCGAGCACAAGTTCTGGTACGGTCCTTCATTCGCAATCACGGGAAGAATAGGCACGCCCTCACAGCTTGAAAAAATCGGTCAAACGAACAACCGGAGATGATGTGCACTCCGAATTCACCGCTCTTAGCTCGGCGCGGCCCGCCGCGGCGAGGGGCGGCGACCGCACAAAAAGCTCCCCGACGGTTTCTTCTCCGGTTTTTGCCGGAAACTCGCGGAAGCTCTGATTATATTGGACACTGGCCGCCCCTCCCAAACCGGCGAAGAGCGTAGGACTCAACCATTACGGCTACGGCAAACTCCTCCCTTTTGCGCTCCGACCTTCTGGCTGCGAGTGGAGTACCGGCAGGAGCCAACTTTTCAGTCTACCGGACACCAACGGCCTTGCCGGTCGAGCGGCAGTTTGTCAGATGGAAGGGTGCGGGCTTCAACCCTGAAAGAAACCGACCCACTATCGATTGAGCTACAACCGCTTCGTGGCCGTATTCCCCTTAGACGCACGCGGGCCACACATGACATCCTCTGGAGTGGGGGTTTCCTCATCATGGCCGAACCTGCCCACGCCGTTTACGACTTTTCCGCTCCGCTGCTCGACGGCCGCACCGTGTGCTTGGCCGATTTCAGGGGTCGCGTCCTGCTGATCGTAAATACTGCCAGCAAGTGCGGCTTTACCCCGCAATACGCGGGCCTGGAGGAGCTGTTTCGCGCGTATAAGGACCGCGGCCTGGAGGTGCTGGGTTTTCCCTGCAACCAGTTCGGCGCGCAGGAGCCCGGCTCGGCGGAAGAGATTGGCGCCTTTTGCGAGAAAAACTATGGCGTCAGTTTTCCCGTCTTTGCCAAGATCGACGTGAACGGCGAATTTGCGCATCCGCTCTATCGTTTCCTCAAGGGCGAGAAAAGCGGCATCTTCGGGACCGAGGCGATCAAGTGGAACTTCACCAAATTCCTCGTCGATCGGCAAGGCAAGGTCGTGGAGCGGTACGGCCCGTCGACCGAGCCGAAGGCGCTGGCGGTCGCCATTGAGGAGCTGATCGCCAGCCCCGCCTAGAATGAGACGATCGGTTTTTCAGCCGCGCGACAGGTCCGGGTCAGAAGAGGCGGCGATGCGCCAAAAGCTCCCCATGATCCTCATCCGGGTGATTGTGGGCGTCGTTTTTCTCACCGAAGGCATCCTCAAATTCCTGCAACCGCAGGAACTGGGCGCGGGGCGCTTCGCGGCGATCGGCCTGCCCGCGCCTCGCGTGCTTGCGCCGTTTGTCGGCGTGGTGGAGATCGGCGCCGGCGGCGCAGTGATCCTGAATCTCTTCGCCGGCGACGCCGCGCTGCTCCTTTTCCTTGTCATCTCGTTCGCGATCGTCTCCACCAAGCTGCCCATCCTGCTTGGCCATCGCGTGGGACCGTTTGCCCTGACAAAGCTGACGCGGTACGGCTGGCTGAGTTTTCTGCACGAGGCGCGAACCGATCTGTCGATGCTGTTCGGCACGGTTGCGATCATGATTGACTCGGGACTGCGGTTGGGCCGTCGCAAGCAGTGGTATCAAGTCAAGGGCCGCTGACGGCCGATTCGCGAGCTTTGCCGCGCGCGCTAGGGATGCAACGAGGCGATTATTGATGCGCGGTCATTGATGCGCGATGCCGGGCAGCAGGCTGATTCGGAACGCCAGAATCTGCAAAACTGCGAAGGCTACGATCAGCGCAAACCCGGACAGCGACCAGCGAGCGCGGGCCAGGCTCAGCGTGGCTCCCGATGCAGAGGCAAGGCCAATGAGCAATGTCATCGCGATTTCGATGGGCGAGAAATGCCCGGAGACGACGTGCGCCCAACCCAAAAGAAAGAGCCAGATGAGCACCATGATGACGAGCCAGAAGAGAAAGCACGGCAGGGCGCACCAGCGGGCGAATCCCCAGCGATTGAAGCCGGCGACGATCGGCGCCCAGAGCGGCAAGGTTTGCACTTCGTGGCGGAGCGACCCGTGGCTCACCGCGCCGACCACGTAGAGCGCCACAAGAATGAGCAGAGAGCAGCAGCCGATTCCTTTGAGGCTGTCCATTTTCGATCCTCCTCCGCTGAGTG
>JASHTH010000392.1 GCA_030040655.1 Acidobacteriaceae bacterium
TACGTCATCGTTCCCAAGGGCTTCTTCCCGGTGCAGGATACGGGCGTGATCCTGGGCATCAGCGAAGCGCCGCAGACGGTGAGCTTCCGCAGCATGGCCGAGCGCCAGCAGAAGCTGGTCGATGCCGTGCTCGGCGATCCCGCCGTCGACAATGTCTCTTCGTTCATCGGCGTCGACGGCACCAATACCACGCTGAACTCGGGCCGCATCCAGATCACGCTCAAGCCGCTCGATCAGCGCAAGATCTCCGCCACCGAAGTGATCCGCCGGCTGCAACCCAAAGTCGACAGCGTGCAGGGCATCCAACTCTTCCTGCAGCCGCTGCAAGACCTGACCGTGGAAGACCGCGTCAGCCGCACCGAGTTTCAGTACTCGCTCGAAGACCCGAATCAGGCCGAGCTTGCCCAATACACGCGCCAGATGGTCGACGAGCTCTCGAAAGAAAAAGACATCAACGATGTGGCCAGCGATCTGCAGGACCAGGGCCTCGGCGCGACGCTGGTCATCGATCGCGACACCGCGGCGCGGCTGGGCATCGCCATGGCCGACATCGACAACACCCTCTACGACGCCTTCGGACAGCGCCAGGTCTCGACCATCTTCACGCAACTCAACCAGTATCACGTGGTCATGGAGGTGGGACAGAGCTTCCAGACCGATCCGGAGACGCTGGCCAATCTCTATGTGAAATCGGCCAACGGCACGCAGGTTCCGCTGAGCATGATCGCGCACTGGGAGCAAACGCGGTCGCAACTGGCGATCGGCCATCAGGGCCAGTTCCCGTCCACCGTGATTAGCTTCAACCTCGCGCCCGGCAAGGCGCTGGGCGATGCCGTCAAGGCGGTGCAGCGCGTCGAGCAACGCATCCAGATGCCGGCCGCCATCAACGCCAGCTTCCAGGGCACGGCCGCGGCGTTTCAAAGCTCGCTCACCAACGAGCCGCTGCTGATTCTCGCCGCGCTAGTCACGGTCTATATCGTGCTCGGCGTGCTCTACGAGAGCTACATCCATCCCATTACGATCATCTCCACGCTTCCCTCGGCAGGCGTGGGCGCGCTGCTGGCGCTGCTGATCACGCACGAGGAGTTCAGCGTGATCGCGCTCATCGGCATCATTCTGCTCATCGGCATCGTGCAGAAGAACGCCATCATGATGATCGACTTTGCGCTGCAGGCCGAGCGCGAGCAAAAACTGCCCGCCGAAGAAGCTATCTTTCAGGCGTGCCTGCTGCGCTTCCGGCCCATCCTGATGACCACGCTCGCCGCCATGCTGGGCGGCCTGCCGCTGGCGCTTGGCGGAGGCATGGGCGCCGAGCTGCGCGAGCCGCTGGGCATCACCATCGTGGGCGGGTTGATGTTCTCGCAAATGCTTACGCTCTACACCACGCCGGTCGTCTATATCTACTTCGACAGGCTGGCGCAGCGCATGAAGCCGCGCGATGTCGAATCCGCGCTGCAGCACGAACCGATCGGGGCCGACTGATGCATCTTTCCGCGCCCTTCATCAAGCGACCCGTAGCCACTTCGCTGCTCAGCCTTGCCCTGCTGATGGCGGGCTCGGTGGCCTATTCGGTGCTGCCCGTCGCCTCGCTGCCCGACGTCGATTTCCCCGTGATCGGTTCCTTCGCCACGCTGCCCGGCGCCAGCCCCGAGACCATGGCCTCGTCGGTCGCCTCGCCGTTGGAGCGCCAGTTCGGGCGCATCGCCGGCGTGAACCAAATGACGTCGTCGAGCTCGCTCGGCTCGTCCAATGTGACGCTGCAGTTCGACATCAACCGCAACATTGACGCCGCCGCGCGCGATGTGCAGGCCGCCATCAATGCCGCGCGCACCCAGTTGCCGGCCTACCTGCCGCAGAACCCCAGCTACCGCAAGGCCAATCCCGCCGAGGCGCCCATCCTCATCCTCGCGCTCACTTCCGACGTTGTTCCCAAGCCCGAGATCTACGATATGGCCGACTCGATCCTGGCGCAGAAGATCTCGCAGATCCAGGGCGTCGGCCAGTGTTTCGTGGGCGGCAGCGCCCAGCCGGCGGTGCGCGTGGAGCTGAACCCGATGCAACTGGGCAACAACGGCATCGGCCTTGAAGCGGTGCGCACTGCGCTGGCCAACGCCAACGCCAACCGGCCCAAAGGCAGCTTTCAGGACGCGACCCATCGCTGGCAGATCGACGATAACGACCAGATCTTCAAGGCCCGCGACTACGCGCCCATCATCGCCGGATATAACCCGCAGACCGGCGCGCCGGTGCGCGTCTCCGATCTGGGCACGGTCACCGACGGCGTCGCCGACATCCACACCGCCGGCCTCGAGGGGATGAAGAGCGACGGCCACAGCGAGCTGAAGGATGCGATTCTCGTCATCGTCTTCAAAATCCCCGGCGCCAACGTCATCTCCACCGTGGACAAGGTGCTGGCGCAACTGCCGCGCCTGCAGGCGGAGATTCCGCCCACCATCAAGCTCAGCGTCTCGGTCGACCGCACGACCACCATTCGCGCCAGCGTGCGCGACGTGGAGATCGCTCTCACCATCAGCGTGCTCCTGGTCGTGCTGGTCGTCTTTCTCTTTCTGCGCGAAGTATGGGCCACGCTGATTCCGTCGATCGCCGTTCCTCTCTCTTTGGTGGGCACCTTCGGCATCATGTACCTGCTCGGCTACTCGGTCGACAACCTGTCGCTGATGGCGCTCACCATCTCGACCGGCTTCGTCGTCGACGACGCCATTGTGGTCATCGAGAATATCACGCGCTATCTCGAGATGGGCATGAGGCCGTTCGCAGCGGCGATGAAGGGCTCGCGCGAGATCGGCTTCACGGTGCTCTCCATGAGCACTTCGCTGATCGCGGTCTTCATTCCCATCCTGCTCATGGGCGGCCTGGTGGGCAAGCTCTTCCGCGAGTTTGCCGTCACGCTGAGCGTGGCCATCGCCGTTTCGTTGATGGTTTCGCTCACCACCACGCCCATGCTTTGCGCCAGGTTCCTCAAGTCGCGCGATGAGGCGCGCCATGGTCCCATCTATCGGGCCAGCGAGTTCGCCTTCAACTGGATGCACAGCGAATACGCGCGCGGCCTGCGCTGGGTGTTGCGCCACCAATACCTGACGTTGGGCATCGTCTTCGCCACCGTGATTTTGAACGGCTATCTCTTCATCATTGTCCCCAAGGGCTTTTTTCCGCAGCAGGACACCGGCCGGCTCGGCGGACGCACCCTCGCCGCGCAGGACATCAGCTTCGACGCCATGAGCGAGAAGCAGACAAAGCTCGCGCAGATGGTGCTCGACGACCCCGCGGTGGATTCGGTGACCGCCTTTGCCGGCGGCGGCGGCTGGGGCGGCGGGACGACGAACATGGGCAGCATGTTCATCGGCCTTAAGCCGGCCGGCGAACGCAAGGACGCGAACGGCAAGATCGTCACCGGCGACATGGTGGTCAACCGGCTGCGCCGCAAGCTCACCAGCGTGCCCGGCGCCACGCTCTATCTCCAGAATCAGCAGGACATCCAGGTGGGCGGCCGCGGCTCGGCCGCGCAGTACCAGTACACCTTGTGGGACGAAGACCTCAACGAGCTGAACTACTGGGCGCCGCAGTTCGAGGCCCGCGCGCGCCGCATGCCCGAGTTGCGCGACGTCTCCACCGACCAGCAGAACCAGGGCCTTTCCGCCACGCTGGTCATCGATCGCGATACGGCCTCGCGCCTGGGCATCACCGCAACGGCCATCGACCAGGTGCTCTACGATGCCTTCGGCCAGCGCGAAGTCTCCACCATGTACACGGGCCTGAACCAGTACTTTGTGGTCATGGAGGTCGACCCGAAGTATCAGCTCAGCCCCGATTCGCTGAACGGCATCTACATCAAAGCCAGCAACGTCGTGGGCTCTTCGCCTTCGGTTCCGAATACCGGAACGCCCGGAGGAACGGCTGCCGCGCCGACCGCGGCAATCGGCCCACCTGCTCCGGCTACGCCTGCCGCGCCCACAGGAGACACCGCCGTCTTCCCGACCGCGGCCGGCGCGCTCGCTGTGACGACCGTGTCGAACGGCGATGCGGCTACGGCCGGCACATTGTCGGGAACCTATCCCGCATCTCTGCCCGCATCTTCCACTCCGGCGGCCGGCGGCGCGACTTCAGCCGTACCGGCCGCAGCCGCTGCAACGGTCCCCGCGCCCATTACGCCCGCTACCGGCGGCGCCATGGTGCCGCTCTCGGCGATCGCGCACTACGAGCCGCGCCGCACCTCGCTGCAGGTGAATCACCAGGGCCAGTATCCGGCAGTGACCCTCACCTTTAACCTTGCGCCCAACGTGGCGCTCGGTGACGCCGTGACCGCGCTCGAAAAAGTCCAGCGCGAGATGAGCATGCCCAGCGGCGTTCATGCTGTCTTCCAGGGCACCGCACAGGCCTTTCAGGACTCGCTGCGCAATGAGCCGCTGTTGATCCTCGCCGCGCTGGTCGCGGTCTACATCGTGCTCGGCATTCTCTACGAAAGCCTCATTCACCCGCTGACCATCCTCTCCACCCTGCCGCCCGCCGGCGTGGGCGCCATCCTCGCCCTGCTGCTCACCGGCACCGACCTGAGCATCATCGCGCTGATCGGCATCATCCTGCTCATCGGCATCGTGAAGAAGAACGCCATCATGATGATCGACTTCGCCCTGCAGGCCGAGCGCGAGCAGGGTTTGCCGCCGGTCGAAGCCATCTATCAGGCATGCTTATTGCGCTTCCGCCCCATCATGATGACCACCTTCGCCGCGCTCTTCGGCGGCTTGCCGCTGGCCATCGGCATGGGCGTGGGCTCCGAGCTGCGCCAGCCGCTGGGCATCACCATCGTCGGCGGCCTCATCGTCTCGCAGATGCTCACACTCTTCACCACGCCCGTTGTCTATCTCTTCTTCGACCGGCTGCAGTGGCGCGTGATGAAGCTCCACCGCGTGGGCGCCGAGCTGGAAGAAGCGCACGGGGATTGAATCAACTCGCAGCTCGCAGCTGTCAGCTTTTTGATTCTGGCTGCGAGCGGCGTCCGGACACCGGACCGGTCCTGCGTCATTCAACCACGCAGGCTTCTTTGCCCCATCCTTTTCGTCCGCGCGAGCGGGCGAGAAGGGTGGGGTGCCCCACGTATTACGTCCCGTGCCCACCCGTTCTTGCCCGCGTCCGAGATCGCATTTCCTTCAACGCCTTGATCGGATTCCGATCAGGCAGAATGGGCCGCGAAGATGCTCGGTTCAAGCGGACAAGTGTCAGGGCACGAATTTAGTCGTGCCGATCCGATGGCCCTTATCTTAAGTTCCGAGCGGGCTTCAGCCCGCGGAAAAACTCTCTACGAAGGGGCTTTGTAACAGGGCACGGCTTCATCCGTGCCGAAAAAAGCAGCAAAATGAAACACGGCTTTAGCCCCCGAAAGTTGCTCTTGTAGAGATTCGCCTGCCCTTCTCTGCTTTTCCGCAACCTGTTCAGTGCGCGAGGAAGAGAGCTGAGGTCCAAAGATCAGCTTCGCGTAACTCCACTGGCGCTCTTTGACCGAAGTGGTCGATGTGTTCCCCTGCCTGAAAGAAGCATCCAGAGCAAGAACGCCTCGACGCCCGCAATAGGAACAACGTACAACATGCCAAGGAGCCGCAGGCCTGCGAGTAAATGTGCAAACACGAGCCACATTGCAGCTACGTGCAGTAGCAGATACGCCGTCCAGCGTGCCCAGAACGAAAACGAGAGCCACTGTCTTCGGCAAAAGATCGCCGATGAACCGAAGGCGACACCGGTCCACATAATCGCAGCATGCCATTTTTGCGGCAGGCCATAATGGTCAAAAATGATTACCGCAATGAGAGCTAGCCCGGCAATCGCCCATGAGACCGCATCGTCGCTCACTTTGGTGCGTTTCTTCGCCGCTCGCATGATCTGTGGACTTCAATTGCGCTTTATACTTGCGCTGCTCGCAAACTGCAAGAGCTAATATGCCGGGAAGCGCGGGCGGAAACGAATACGCCGCCGATGTCGCCGGAGCATACAGACTATCCCCGGCGTACGAAACCGTCAGTTGAATCGTCTTCGCCGTCGACAGCGCCACGTCCTTCAGCACCACACCCTGCATCCGCTCGCTTTCCAGCACATACAGCGCGCTCGACCCATACAGCACCGTGGCAATCTCCGGCGTGCCTTCGGCGTCGAGATCGGCAATTACGCTGGCCGCCGGCTGCGAGTCGCTGGTCGTCGAGTAGCCCGGCAGCGGCAGAAACGTCCCGTCGCCGTTGCCTTGAAAGAGGCTCAGGCTGTTCGAGCCGAGATTGGTCACCACGAGATCGGGAATTCCATCGAGGTTCAGGTCGCCGACCGTCACCGAGATCGGCTCCGCGCCCGCCGCGTAGAGCTCGATCGGCAAAAACGTGCCGTCGCCGTTCCCAAGCAGCACTTCCACGGCATTGGCGCCGTAACAAGCCACCACCAGGTCGAGATTGCCGTCGCCGTCGAGGTCGGCGACAGCCACCGACTGCGGATTGGTCCCGTCACCCGTCGAGATGCTCGTATAGGCCTGAAACGTGCCGTCGCCGTTCCCCAGGCTGATGTCGACGGTATTCGACGATGTCGTAACGGCCAGGTCGAGATCGCCGTCGTTGTTGAAGTCGCCGGCCGCGATCCACGTCGGTCCCTGGCTCGATCCCAGCAGCTTGTAGGGCTGAAAACTGCCGTCTCCGTTGCCGAGCAGCACGCTTGCGCCCAGGGTGTTGTTGG
>JASHTH010000393.1 GCA_030040655.1 Acidobacteriaceae bacterium
CGCCTTCCTCAGCACGTCGATCTTGAGGATCTGGTCAACGCCGGGGTGATCGGCCTGCTCGAAGCCAGCCGCAGCTTCGACAGCTCGAAGAGCGCGCAGTTCAAGACCTTCGCCAAATTCCGCATTCGCGGCGCCATCCTCGACAGCCTGCGCGAGCTCGACTGGGGCTCGCGGCTCATGCGCCGCAGGGGTCGCGAGATCGCCGAGGCCACCGCGCGCCTCGAGGCTCGCCTGGGACGCAAGCCGCTGGAAGCGGAGATCGCCAGGGAGATGCAACTCGACCTCGAGCACTATCGCAAGATCGTCGCCCAGCTCGATCATCTGCATATCACCGGCCAGCAGGTCGTTCGCACCGAGGATAACTGCGAAACCGTCGACCTGATCGAGTCGGCGCCCAATCTCGACGATCCGGACGCCTTCGACCTTTGCCTGAAAGGCGAAATGAAGGCTCACCTTGCCGAAGCGATCGGCAAGCTCACCGAGCGGGAACAGTTGATTCTTTCCCTTTACTATCGCGAGGAGCTGACCATGAAAGAGATCGCGAAAGTGGTCGGAGTGGCGCTATCGCGCGTTTCGCAAATCAAAGAGGCCGCGATCGTGAAGCTACGCAAGTCGCTCGCGCACGTTCAGGAGCGGCAATCATCGGACTCAACAGGGCTGGAAGGATCGCTCCAGCACGCATAGGCCGGAACAGGACTTGAGACATGGCAGTCACGCAACATGCAGCTCGAAACGTAGCCAGCAAGCAGCGGACGATCTACAACTGCAACTTCCGCTCGGCGGGCCGTCTTTCCAACGAGAATGCGCGTTCGCTCACTTCGATCCATGAGAGCTTCGCCCGCCACCTGGCCAGCGCGCTCGACGCCTATCTCGGCACCGGACTCGAAGTGAAGCTGAGTTCGGTCGACCAGCTCGCGATCAAAGATCACATCGCCGCTACGGCGCCGCTCACCTATATCGTTCCGTTCTCCATGACCACTCCGCCGAGCACCATGATCGTGGAGTGCGACATCGACCTCGTCTTCCCCATTGTCGATCTGTTGCTGGGCGGCATGGGCGGGCCGGGAGCCGACGCGCGGGAGCTCTCCGAGATCGAAGAAGAGATCATGCACGATGTGGTGCTGCTCATTGTGCGGCAGGCGGAGAGCGCGTGGCGCATGCCGGCCATGTCCATGACCGCCAACCGGCGAATCAAATCCTCCGTGCTGCACCAATTCTGCCCGCCCAACGAAAAGGTGACGTGCGTCAAGTTCGAAATCGAAGTCTCAGGAACCACGGGATCGTTTCAACTGGTCTTCCCCATGTCGTTTCTCAATGTGTTGATCCAGCAGATCAAGCTCGACCAGCCGCAGAAATCGGGCAGCGTGCGTTATTTTCCGAGGGCCCCGATTCGCGAGCGCATTCTCGACTGCGATGTGGCAGTGGCGGCCGAGCTGCAGGGCTTGAAGGTTGCCGTGCGCGATCTGGTCGCCCTGCAGCCGGGCAGCGTGTTGAAGCTTCGGGCTCCCGTGCGCACACCGGGAATGCTCACTGCCGGAGGATACGGATTTTTTGAAGCCATGCCCGTGCGCAACGGAATGCAGAAGGCAGCGCAGCTCGGCCGCCGCGTCTCGCCGGCAAATTGGGAAAGGATATAACAGCGATGGAGCACGAGAAAAACAAAGTCGCGGCGCGGGCGTTTGCGGCCGCATTGGGCAAAGCGATATCCGAGTCGATCCGGCAGGCGAGCGGCTCTCTATGGCCGCTCGAGGTCATGGAGGCGCCGGAGCCGCCCAGCCGCAAGGCGCAGCCGGTTCAATTTTCCTTAAAGCTCGAGGGCAGCTTACATGGCGAGTGCTTCGCCGAATTCTACGAGCCGCAAGCTTCGGAGCTTGCGGCAGCGCTCGCCAAGAGCGAAGGCGACGCTGCCGACGGTGAGCCGGTCAAGTCGCTGCAGGCCATTGTCTCCTCGGCCGCCGGCGCTGTCAGCGCCTCTCTCGCTTCGCAGTACGGAGAGTTTTCCATCCAGGTCGAAGGTGTCTCCGGCCTGGCGTTTGGCGGCATGTTCGTAGTGCCGCTCGCCTCGCCGGCCGATCCCGCGCAAGCGGCCGTCCTTCTGTATTTCGACGGCGATCTTCTCGATGCGCTTTCCGCCTCGCCCGCCGACACGACGCAAGCCGACACCGACCGGCACTCGATTCATCCGGGAAATCTCAAGCTGGTGATGGATGTCGAGTTGAACGTTTCGCTTCGCTTCGGCCAACGCCAACTGCCCCTGCGCGAGGTGCTCGAGCTGGGCAGCGGCTCGGTCGTCGAGCTCGATCGCATGGTCGACGAGCCGGTGGAACTGCTGCTCGACGGCAAGCTCATCGCTCGCGGCGAAGCGGTCATCGTCGACGGCAACTACGGCCTGCGCGTGACGGAGATCCCGCAAGCCATGGAAACTCACCTGCTCGGCTGAACGAGGATACACTGCAATGAACCTGTCGCTGAAATCATTTCTGCCTCCACTCGACCTCGGATGGAACCATGTTCGGGCGATCTGCGCCATGCCGTCGTGCCACAACAAGCTGCTCATGCGCGCCGTTCCGGGCGCGCGCACGGGAATTCATGTCGGCGATGCCTGGTATTGCTCGCCCGACTGCTTCGCGATGGAATCGCGCCATACGCTCGCTTGGCTTTGCACGCGAACCGTCGTCGAGATGCCGCGAAACCCGCGCCTGCCGCTTGGCCTGGCTCTGCTCGCCAAAGACACCATCAGCGAAGGCCAGCTTCGGTTTGCCGTGGCGTTCAGTGAGCACCGGGGCGTCAATCTGGAAACCACGCTCCTCGAACAGGGAATCGTGAGCGAAAAACAGCTCGCCGCGGCGCGTGCGGCGCAATGGGGATGCCCGGTGCTCGGCCAGGAGCCGGCCGGCCAGATCGTCGAAGCGGACCTGCCCCCGACTCTGCTCCGCGCGTGCTCGGCCGCTCCGCTTCATTACTCCGCGAAGGCGAAGAGGCTGGTCCTCGGCTTCGTGCATCGCGTGGAACACTCCCTCCTGCAGTCCGTCGAGCAGATCACCGGCTGCCGGGCCGAACCCTGCTTCATCACGCCGTCTGAATTCGAAGAACAAATGGATCGGCTGAGCCCGGTCGACGGCTATGCAGAGATCGTCGACAACGACCCCGGCACCGTTCCGCAAATGGCGCGGACGCTGGGCCGCTTTGCCGTTGAATATTCGGCTCGCGAAGCCCGCTTCACGCGTTGCAAATCCTGGGTTTGGGCGAGGATTTCCGGCAAGCGCGGAACGGTCGATGCCATTTTCCCTCTGAAAGCCGCGGCCGCGAACGCAAAACGAGAGTTTTCCTCGGCCATTCCGGAGGTAACCGAAGCCCTGGGCTAGACAACTCGTCGGCACGTGCCGATAGTGTAGCCGTGCTGAACCCGTGCGTTTACGAATTCCCCACGAGCCGAAGTTTCGTATCGGATCCTCAGCCTTTTCTGCTTGAAATAGCCGAGGATCTTCCCGACGTTCCCGCCATGCCCGAGACTCTGCTGGCCATGGAGCTCCAGCTTCAGGAGCGCTCGGTCGATCTCGGCGAAATCTCCGCAACCATTCTCGAAGACATCGGCGCAACCCTTCAAATTCTTCGGCTGGCGGGCCGCGAGTACGCGGATTCGGAAGACCGGCCCGTTCGCATCGAAGACTGCATTTCCGGCCTTGGCCTGCGCGCGTGCCTGCGCGCCGCGGCCAGCGGAGCGCCGATCAAGGGCAATCGTCATCGTGCATTCGTTGAATTCCGCGCGCACTCCCGGGAAATTGCGCGGCTCTGCAGGCTGCTCGCCGAGGAAATGCCGGAATTTGCGAATCCGCACGCGGCGTATCTGATCGGACTACTGCATGAAATCGGCGCGCTGCCGTCCATCCTTGGCTGGGATCGAAGCGACCTTCCGGCCAATCGCAGCCTTGCAGCGCTGCGCATGGCCGAGCAGTGGGCCCTGCCTTCGTTTTTGAAGGACTCTTTCTGCGAAGTATCCATGTCCGGTTGCGATGCGCGCTGGTCGGTGGTCGTTTCTACCGCTCACCAACTCGCCGCAGGCTCATTTGCCCGTTGCCCGCTGAGTGGCGCGGCGGTTTGACGCCGGAGCATCATCCGGCCTTCCAGTTCGTTCGTGTCTGGGTGCCCATCCTTGCGGCGTTTTTGTTTTTGCCGCAAGGGTGGGATGGACCCTTAACATCCCTCCACATTGCCTTCGGATGAGGACAGCGACGCTTCTTCCAGCCCTTGGAACGCGCACCCGCCGTGGTTCTCATCATTCCCTCATGCAGCCGCGAAGATGGTCGCAATCCATAACTCTTTTCGGGCAATCTTTGCCGACTAGGATGGCACGCTCCTTGCATATTCCATGGGCGAAGGAAACCCATGGACAGTGGATACTATGCCGCGTGCACTGCGCTGGT